>NZ_JAZHDB010000199.1:0-13499 GCF_036584575.1 Desulfolutivibrio sp. | reverse complement strand
AGGTGAAGATGCGCCCGGCCTGTCCGAAGGCGCCGGGCGGCTGCGCGATTGTGGCCGCTCAGACTGCCTAGCGTATTTCCGGCGTATTTCCTAGGGGCCAGAGGGTCTGGCCGAGGCCTTGGCCACGGCCGTTTGTGGACAAATGTCAGGGAAAATGCTTTGTTTCCCCGGTTCGCGGGCAATGCGATACGGTCGCCTGCCGCGCGGACCTTTTTGCAACAGTGACCTTGAAGGGAATCGGGAGCATGTACCAGGGGCGCACAAATCGGAACACGATACAACGCCGGGCGCAGCCGTCCAACACCCGCCGGGCGCGCCGGGCCATGCCCCGCCGGACAGGCGCGGCCGGTTCCGGCCGGTCGGGCCTGCGTTTCATGCGGTTTGTGGCCCTGGTCGCAATTGTGGTGGCCGGGCTCTTTCTGGGATGCACCTTTTTTACGGCCAAGGAGCCGCCCGCGCCGCCGCCTCCGGCTGTGACGCCCATGACCGATGCGGCCGTGTCCGAGTGCCTGTCCCGGGTGCAGGCGGCCAAGGCCGCCCAGCCCCGGCCCGAAACCCTGGATGATTTCGTGCGCTACGTGGCGGCGGTCTATGTGGAGCCGGTGCGCTCCCGCTACGCCGTGGCCGAGACCATGGAGACGGCCGTGCGTCTGTCCGCCGCAGGCAACGCCCAGGCCCAGCGCTTCCTGGCGGCCACCGTGCGCGACGTGCAGCTCCAGGCGGCCATGGGTGGGCGCACCTTCACCGTGGACCAATGGCGGGAGATCTACCTCCGCTCCGGCCTCTTGAATCAGGAGACCTTTGTGGCCATCGGCGGGGAACTGCCCCAGCCGGAAACGGCCCACGCCGCCGCGTCCGTGGCCCCCGGCCCGGCCGCTTCCGCTTCGGACGCTTCCGTCTCGGACGTCGCTGGCTCCGGGCCGTCCCTGCCGCCTGAGTCCGAGGAAGAAGGCGAATGAGCATGGCCCTGGCCGTCGCCGCCAAAAAGGCCCTGGCCGACGCCGTGCGCATCAGCCTGGACCTGTACAAGGTCATGATCCCGGTGATCATCGCGGTCAAGATCCTCAAGGAGTTGGACCTCATCGCCTATCTGGCCGTGCCGCTTGGGCCGCTCATGGAGCTGGCCGGGCTTCCGGCGGACATGGGGCTGGTGTGGGCCACGGCCATTTTGACCAACATCTACGGCGGCATCCTGGTTTATGTGTCTCTGCCGCCGGGGGCCGACCCTCTAAGCGTGGCCCAGGTGACGGTGCTCTCCACCATGATCCTCATCGCCCACAACCTCCCGGTGGAGGGCCGCATCACCCAGAAATGCGGGGTGGGATTTCTTGGGCAGACGGTTTTGCGCATGGGCGGGGCGCTTGCGTGCGGCATGCTCATGCACCGGTTTTTCGCCGCCGCCGGGATGCTCACGGAACCGGCCCGGGCGATCTTCACCGCCGCCCCGGCCCAGGCCTCCCTTGTCGGCTGGGCGCTTGGGGAGGCCAAAAACCTGATCATGATCTTCGGGGTCATCCTGGCGCTGATCATCCTCATGCGCGTGCTGGCCCGGCTCCGGGTCACGGACCTTTTCGAGCGCCTGTTGTCCCCGGTCCTGGGGCTTTTGGGCATCGGGGCCAAGGCCGCGAACATCACGGTCATCGGGCTGGTCATGGGCCTGGCCTACGGGGGCGGGCTGATCATGATGGAGGTCCAGGGCGGGCGGTTGTCCCGGCGCGACGTGTTTTCCTCCCTGTCGCTGATGAGCCTGTCCCACGCCTTGATCGAGGACACCCTGCTCATGACGCTCATCGGAGCCAGCGTGCAGGGCACGTTTTTCGGAAGGCTCCTTTTTTCCATGCTGGTGGTGGCCATCCTGTCGCGGCTGGTGGGGCCGCGTCTGGCCGCGCCCGGGTCGGTTGCGGGGAGGATCTTTTGACCCCCGGCCCGCGCCGCCTGGCGGCGACCCTGGCGGTGGCCGTCCTGATGATCTGCGCCCTGGCGGGGGCGACAGGGGCCTTGGCCCAGACGGCCCCTGTCTCCCCGGGCGTCCCGGTCAGTTTCGAGCCGCTCATCCGGCGGCTGGTGGAGTCCGGCCGTTCCGAGGCCAGCCTGCGCGCCCTGTTTGCCCGGCCGGAGATGGTGTTTGATCCCGAGCCCATGAGCACCAAGCTCACCGAACTCTACATGTCGAAATACGGCCTGAAGCTGGTGACCGACATCCAGACGCGGCTGGCGGAGCTGGGCTACCATCCCTGGCCTGCGGACGGCCGACTCAAGCGGCTCACCAAGTGGTCCATCCGGGCCTGGCAGCGCGGAAGCGGCCTTCCGGAGCGGGCCGTGGCCACGACGGAACTTCTGGCCGCGCTTCGGGCGTCCACGGCCATGGCCCCGGCCGGGCTGGAGTTCCCGCCGATCGAGGCCCCGAGCGTCTACGAGAGCGCCCTGACCCCGGAGCGGCTGGCCGAGGCCCGGGAGTTTTTGGCCGCCAACCGGGCCATGCTGTCCCGGGTGCGGGCCCGTTACGGCCTGCCCGAGGAGGTGGCCGTGGGGGTGAGCGCCGTGGAGACCCGGTGCGGCCGCTATCTGGGCGACAAACCGGCCGTGGCCTCCCTGGCGGGCATGGCCCTGGCCCGGGACTATGCCCTGGTGTCCCAGGCCTTCGCCTATGAGCGCCCGTCCCCCGACCGGGCGGCCTGGCTGACCCAGACGGCGCGCGACCGGGGGGATTGGGCCTGCCGGGAACTGGCGGCCCTTTTGGACTACGCCGCCCGCCTGGGCCGCGATCCTCTGACCATGCCCGGCTCGGTCTACGGGGCCATCGGCGTCAGCCAGTTCATGCCCACAAGCGCCCTGAGCCTGGCCCGGGACGGCGACGGGGACGGCGTGGCGGATCTTTTCAACGTGGCCGACGCCCTGGAGAGCATGGGCAACTACCTGAACAAAGCCGGAGTGGGAGGCCAGACCTCCGAGGCGGCCCTTCGCGAGGCCCTTTTTCGCTACAATCGCAGCCGGACCTATGTGAACACCATCATGGCCGTGGCTGGGAGCCTGCGCGAAACCGCCGGAGCGGGCGCTCCCGGGCAATGACCGGGCGGCCGTGGCCGTCCGCCGTCGCCAAGGGGCCGTGAGAACGTCGGCCGGGCGCGAAAGCCGCGCCGTGCCGTGTGGACCCCAACTGCAACGGAAAACCGCATGCCCTCCCTCCTGCGCCTTCTTTTTCTGTGCCTGACGCTCGTTGTTCCGGATATCGTCCAGGCCGCCTCGGCCACGGTCATCGGCTATCACCGGTTCGACGGCCGCCGGTCCAGCATGTCCATGCCCATGGACCTGTTCGAGGCCCATCTGAAGTATCTCAAGGAACACGCCAACGTCGTCTCCATGGACGAGTTTGCAGGCTACATCGCGCGCGGGGAGAGCTTTCCTCCGCGCACGGTGGTCATCACCATCGATGACGGCTGGTCCTCGGTCATGCAGGCCTTCGAGCTTTTGAAAAAGTACGACCTGCCGTTCACCCTGTTTCTGCCCATGGCCTACATGGCCAATCCGGCCTCGAAGGCCAGCCTGAGCGCCGCAGACCTGGAAACGCTCAAGGCCTGGCCCAAGGTCACCTTTGCAGACCATTCCTTCAGCCACTCCACGCGGTTTCAGGTCGGCAAGCATGGCAGCCGCGACGCCTACCTGGCCTTTTTGCGCACCGACCTGAGCGCCTCGCGGAAGCGCTTTCTTGAGATTTTCGGCTCGTATCCCAAATATTACGCCTATCCCTACGGACGCGGCAACGACGTTTTCGGGGCGCTTTTGGCTGAAAACGGCTACCAGCTCATGTTCGTCACCGGCTACCGGCCCTTCGACGGCAACGTCAATCCCCGGGCTGTCCCGCGCCTGGGCGGCCATGCGGTGTCGGTGCAAAAGCTCAAGGAAATCGTGGAGACGTACTGAGGCGCTGGAAGCGTTCGCGGCGTGCGTCCCTGTGCTGGGGCTGGAATCGGGAAGTTCTGAGGCGCAGGCCGTATCGACGTGGTGCGTCCTGGCATGACCCCAGGGACGGTGCGCCGTGGCGCGCAGGGCGTACGGCGTCGCGGCCGCCGTCCGGCCAAACTCCCGGACGACGGCCGCGCGGGAGCCTACTGGTCGAGCAGCAGAAGCAGCATCGGCGGGATGGACTCTCCGGCGACTTCCGTGAAGGCCGGGTTGGTGGTCAGGATGGCGCCGTTGTCGCCTGCGGCGAACACCGCACTTTGTCCGATGCTGGCGGCCAATCCGTTGATCGGGCTTGAGAACCCGCCTTGGACGAGCTGTCCCACGCCGTTTTGGATGCGGTACAGAGAGGCCTTGTCGCCGTCGGTGTAGCGGCTTGACGTGTTGAGGGCCGCCCAGAACACGCCGCCTCCGGCATGGACGATGGACGAGAAGGTATAGAGCGGATAGCCTTCTTCCGGCGGTGCGACGCGGGGAATGCCGCTCACCGGCGACCAGGCGGTTCCGTTGGTGCTGTAGAAGGCCGCGCCGTTTGCGCCCACGGCCACGAGCATGTTCGTGGTGGCGGCCACGGCGGTCAGGTCGTCCCCGTTGGACCCCACGGTGGATGTCGTCCAGGCCCCGCTACGCCACAGGGCCACCTTGCCCCCCTTGCCCACGGCATGCACGTCGCCGCTTGGGGAGGCGGCCATGCCCAGGTACAGGTAGGAGTCGGCCCCGGCGTCGAGGCAGGTCATGAATTCGCTTCCCACCATGCAGGGATTCCCCTGGCCATTGGCGTCCTGGAGGACGGCGTAGCCGCCCGAGGCGGTCTTGACCACGTCGAGCAGGGGCGGAAAGTTGCCCACGCCGCCGGGGGGCGTCCAGGCTGTCCAACTGAAGCCGTTGCCGCGCAAGGTGGCGCCGTAGGTGGTGGCGTAGTCGTACACCGACAGCCAGATGTCGGAGGCGGAAAAGGCCTTGAAGGATCTGGTGAGGCAGGTTTCGCCCAGGGCGGCGATGGGGTGCGCGGTCATCCGGCCGCCGTTCCAGGCATAGATGCCGATGCCTGCGTTGGTCCATTGCGGGGCGAGCCACAGCCGGTCCGAAAAGGCCACGGACTGCATGTTTGTGGTGACCACGGCCGGGGTGTTCAGGGTCTGGCGCGCCCCGGTGGTTCCATTCATGCTCTCCATCAGGCCGTAGTCGCCGCCGAGCAGGTAGCTGCCGGAGGCGCCGGGCACGATGGCATGGCGGGCTTTCCCGGTCGGATCGTCGCGGTTGACCAGGGCGTTGCTCGCCCCCACCCACTGCCGGATGACTCCGGCCAACCCCACAAACCAGATATTGTTCGGGCCCGAACCGCTTATGGCCGACAAATCGTAGCCGTCTAAGAATCCTCCGCCGGTATTGACCTGCACCCAGGACGTGGAGACGGATCGCTTCAGTCGGTAGATCTGGCCCGAATTGCCGCTGGCGAACACGTTGTCGGCGTCGGGCCCCCAGACGGCCTGCAGCAGGTTGAAGCTCATGGAGCCTCCGGTCTCCAACTGGGCCATGACCGTCCAGCCTGTGGCGTCGCGGCGCAACACCGTGCCGTAGCTGCCCACGGCGAAGATGTCGGAGTCGGAGAAGCCGAAGATGGATTGCAACTGAAATCCCCATTGCGTCACCACGCCCAGAGGGTCGGTAACCTCCTCGAATATCCATTTGCTTTGGGCGGCATTCCACTTGGCCGGGCCGCCGTTTCGGCTGACGGCGTAGGCCGCCCCCGTGGAGGACACCCAGACGTCGGCCATGGTGTAGTAGCCGTCCCAGTTAAGTACCGTGGGCGGCGTGGTTGAGGACCATGCGGCGCCGTTGAAATGCAAAAGCACCGAGCGGGACGGGTCGGTGGCTTCGGCCGTCGCCTCGTTGCCGCCCACGGCCCAGATGTCGGTGGCCGAGCGGCCATAAATGCCTTTTAGGGGGGAGTTGGTCCCGGAAGTCATGAACGTGACGGTCGTGCCGGTGCGTTTCAGAATGACGCCGCCGTCGCCGACGAGATAGGTGGTTGTCCCGCCGTCCGGGCTGTAGGCGTCGTTTATGGTGTTGCCCGTGGGCGACGGGGCCAGAAAGGACCATGTCTGGGCCGCGGCGAGGCTTGTCAGGCCGCAGAAGACACACAGGGCCATGCCGAACCATGCCATGTGCAAAGCTTTTTTTATGCCGATCACGTTTTTCCCTCCCGAGGTGGCGCAGACGTCCTGCGACTTTTCGCGAACAAGCGCGTGTACATCGTCATTGGGCGGCCAGTGCGTTGCTCAAGATGGGGCAGTCGCGCGGACGGCGACGGCGGGCGGGCTTGACGTCAGAGAGAGACGAACGTCTTTTTTGGATACTATTTATCTTACATCAATGTGCAGGGTTTGTGCAAGATGTATTCTCCGACAGCGCGCTTTGGGCCAACCTTCGAGGTCGGAACATCCGGGGTGGAGGAGCGCGCCTTCCACGGCCAGCGGGTCTGGCGGCCCCCTGTCGCCACGGAATCCGGCGATCCGAGGGCGCATGTTTTGCATTATTCTTGACACGCAATCGTTTTACAGGTAATTATATAATCTTTTTCTTTGGCAATACTTTTCACATCGTGAGTCACGTCATGTCTTCCCTCGCCGCACACCGGGGCGCCTACCGGCGCGTTCTGGCCATCGGGCTGCCGCTGGTGGTGAGCATGGGCGCCACCACGCTCATGCTTTTTACCGACCGGATGTTTCTGGGAAACTATTCCCTCGACGCCATCGCCGCCGCCCTGCCTGCGGGCATCGCGGCCTTTGCGATCCAGTCTTTTTTCATCGGCACGGCCGGGTACACCGGGGTGTTCATCGCCCAGTACACCGGGGCGCAGCGTCCGCAGCGCGTGGGCGCGGCCCTGTGGCAGGGCGTGTGGTTCTGCCTGCTGGCCGGGGTGCTTTCGGCTGCGGCCTCGCTTTTGGCCGGGCCGCTGTTCGCCCTGGCCGGGCATCCGGACGACGTCCGCGTCCTGGAGGAGCCGTACTTTCGCCTTCTGATGCTGGGCGGGGTATTCGGCGTCCTAGACGCCGCCTTTTCGGGTTTTTTCACCGGACGGGGGCTGACCCGGGTGGTCATGGCGGTCAACCTGACCGGGGCGATCCTCAACATCCCCCTGGACTACGCCCTGATCTACGGGGCCTTCGGGTTCCCTGAACTGGGCATCCGGGGGGCGGCCCTGGCCACCGTGGCCGGGGGGGCCGTGAGCGCGGTTCTTTTTACGGCGCTCATCTTCACCCGGAAAAACGAGCGGCTTTTCCGGGTCAGAAGCGCATGGGCCCTGGACCGCGATCTCTTTATGCGGCTCATGAAATACGGCCTGCCCGGCGGCGTCCAGTTTTTCCTGGACATCTTCGCCATCACCTTTTTCGTCTTTCTGGTGGGGCGCATCGGCAAGGAAGAGCTGGCGGCCACCAACATCGTCTTCTCCATCAACACCCTGACCTTTTTGCCCATGGTCGGATTCTCGGTGGCGGCCAGCACTCTGGTGGGCCAGGCCCTGGGGGCGGGCGATCCCGATGCCGCCCACCGCGACACCATGGCCACGCTCAAGCTGACTCTGGGCTACATGACCGCCGTGGCCCTGCTGTTCGTGGTTTTTCCCGAGACGTTTCTGGCCCTGTTCCGGCCCCGGGACATGAATGCCGCCGAATACGCGGCCATCACCGCAACCGGGGTGTGGCTGATGCGTTTTGTGGCGGTCTATTCGATCTTCGACGCCGTGGCCATGATCCTCTTCGGGGCGCTCAAGGGGGCGGGCGACAGCCGCTATCTCATGCTGTCCATGGGCAGCGCGGCCATCTTGGTGATGATCGTGCCCACCTATGCGGCGGTGGAGTCCTTCGGGGCCGGGGTGTACACGGCCTGGGCGTTTTTGACGGCCTATGTCCTGGCCCTGGCCGGGCTCATGTGGCTGCGCTACCGGGGCGGCAAATGGCGGCGCATGCGGGTCATCGAGGGGGCCGCCGGGGCCTCTGCCTCTGACGCGCCCTGACACGGCATGACACGCCATGAAAACGGGCGGTGAGACGCACCGTGTCACACCGCCCGCTTTTCCTTCATCCCGCGTGGGAATTGTCGATCACTCTCTGACCATGTTTGGGTGATGCATCTCGCTGCCCTCCATCTCCACGGTGTGGCAGACGTCGCACCGGCCCTTGCTGCCGATGACCCCGGCAAAACCCATATACTGGAGGGGCTGTACGTTGTCCCGATTCTTGCCGTAGGCGTTGTTCGCCACGTAGGTGGCGTGGGGAGCGCCGTGGCAGGCGATGCAGGGCACGTTCCCCGTATCTTCCTTGCGGTTGCGGTACAGTCCGGAACGGTCCTTGACCCAGACGTTGAAGGCCTTGGCGTCCCTTTTCGCCATGACGAAGTCCGGGTGGCAGGTCAGGCAGTCCGGTTCCTGTACCCAGGCCAGGCGCGGATTGATGTCTGCGGTCTGCGCCACGAGGCGCGGGGTGATGTTTTTCATGAAGATTTCCGCCCGTTTCTTGCCTGCCGCCTGTTCCGCCCGCAGCACGGACAGGGCGTGGTCCTCCATGAAGCCGTGGCAGGAGGAGCAGCCGATGCCCTTGGCGGAGTGGTTGTCGCGCAGGCAGCGGGTCACTCCCGTGTGGCTGTCCGGGTGGCAGTTGGCGCAGGCATCCTCGCCCTGGCCGGTCATGTAGTTGACGTGGAAGCCGTGCATGGCCGCCGAGAGGTTCAGGCGCTTGGGATCGGCCGGGGCGTCGAACAGGGCGTCGGGGTGGCAGCTCTGGCACATGACGGGTTGTCCGGCTGCGGCCCTGGCCGCCAGATCCGTGCCGCTGCGCTTGTCGTGGACGGTCAGTATGCCTTGGGCCGTGACCCCGGAGATGCCCGTGACCCCGCCCTTGCGGAACGCGCCGCCGTGGCATTTCCAGCAGCTCATTTCCGTGGAGACGGGAAGGACCGTTTTGGTCTGCGCCACAACCTGGCCCGTGGCCTTGTCCGTGGCGGTGATGGTGAACAGCGGATAGGGGTTCACGGAGCCGTCGTCGGCATAGGGAACCACGGGGATTCCGGCGGCCTCGAAGGTCTTGGACTTTTCATTGTAGGCCAGGGTTCCGTCCAGGCCCTTGCCCCCGGCGGACTGGTCGGGCTTGGGCGCCTTGCCGATGAGCGAGGGCGCGTATTTCCAGAAGTCCACATGCTTTGACGGATGCTTGAAGCCCTCCGGGGCGGCGTAGGTGATCTCCACCCCGTCCGTGACCACCTCCGGAACGACGTCACGCCGGATAAGGACCGCGCCCACGGCGCTTCCCGGCGGCAGAAACGAGAAGAAGCCGTCGGCGTCGGTGATGCACTTCAGTCCCAGCGTACACCAGGACAAAAGCAGGTGTGAGGCCGTATCCGGATCAAAGGCTGGAATGTCCAGGGGCAGGGTCTTGATGTCCGCCACCACGGGTTTGTCCAGGGGGCGTCCGTTGACCGTGGAGGTGATGTAGGCGGCCAGGGCGTCGCGTTCGGCCGGGCTGCCCACAAAGGGCGGCATCTGCTTGAAGAGGCGGCCCTGGCCGGTAAGGTAGGCGGCCACGCCCTCGTTGCCGATATGGCCGGTATATTTGCGGATGTCCTTCATGGGCCCGGCCAGACTATGGCAGGACAGACACTGGAAGGCGTAGATCTCCCGCCCGGCGTCCAGACGGTTCTCCGCCGTGACGTCCTTGTTCTTGGTCCAGGCGGCGCGCGGCAAAAAGGCGTCCGTCAGGGGTTCGGCCTGGGCCGGGGCGATGCCCGTGGACCACAGGCGTTCCGAGATGATGAAGGGCCGCCGCCCGGCCTCGCGGATGTATTCGAAGGCCCCCACCACCCCGAAGCCCAGGACCAGAAGCAGGGCGGCCACCGGGGTGCGCACGGAAATCGGCAGGCGCACGGCCATAAGCAGGGCGAAGACGCCCACCAGGACGGCGATCACCGGCAACGCCTTGAGATACGGCGCGATTTCGGCCGAGCCGTGCAGGATGAAGTCCATGGTCGACGGGGGCAGAACGCTGACGTACCACCAGCCGGACAGGGCCAGAAACGGCAGGGAGACCACGGCCCACAACACGCACGAGCGCACCACCCGTTCCCGGGCGGCGGGCTCCTTGACCCGGACGGCGGTCACGAATCCGAACAGCCCGGCCAGCATAAACGCCAGAAAGGACCGGAAGAAAAGCGACGGCCAAAACGACGGGTTGAACATGCCGTCCCAGAAGCCGTTGGTCGTGGCCCAGGCCCCGGGGGTGAGCATGACCCCGATGATCCCGTTGATGGTGAAAAGCGACAGCCAGGCGAAGATGAAATAGAGCCAGCCCACGCGCAGGTGGTCCCTGGCGGCCATCTTGCCGAACGAATAATGGTAGACCAGAAGGGCCGCGATTTCCCCCAGAAAAAACGTCCATTCCATGGCCCAGCCCCACACGAAGGAGTTGACCAGGATCAGCGTGCCGCCCGGGGAGAGCACGGCGATGGTGAACCAGATGGCCACGCCCGAAAGCCCGCCGAAGACCATGGTCAGAAGCAGGAAGAAGGTGGTGTGGGATTTGACGTAATCCAGGATGGCCGGGGAGTTCTCCCGGCGCCCCTTGGTCTCGGTCAAAACCAGGAACAGCCCGCCGCCCACGGCGAAATGGGCCACGAAGACATGTACCGTGGCGATCACCGCGATCCAGAACCCCCCGCCCGTGGCCGCAAGTTGCCAGACCGGATAGTCCATGCCCTAGGCCCTCCCTTGCGAGCGTCTGTAGAGCGTCGCCATGTACCAAGTGAGTCCGATTACGGCCAGAAGACAGAGGAGAAAGACCGTCAGGGGCCCGTACTGCGGGGCCACGGTCAGTTTGTCGGGATGAAAGTACGGCGCCAGATAGGCCGCGCGCACCAGGTCGCGCATGCCGGCCATGAGCGCAACCGTGGCCGCCACGGCCAGGGCCGCCCGCATGGGCTGGCCGCGCAGGCCGAAGGTCAGGGCGGCGGCCACGGCCAAAAGTCCCGCCAGAAAGACCGTCGTGTGCAGGCCGCTTGCGCCCATGAAAAGAAGCATCACCTCGGTCGGCAGGGCCAGGAGAAACCAGATCCCCAGGGCGATCTGGACCATGGTGGCCCGGTTGAACCAGGCCAGCCCCAGGGACATTCTGGACTTGGCCGCAACCTCGTGCCGGGCGGCCGCCGGGGCGTTTTTTAGGGCGATGAAAAGGCCCCCCACGGCCAGGGAGGCGGTGACGAAGTGCAGCCAGCGCGGGAAAAACGTGGGGTCGCCAAGGTTCAAGACGGTCCCCCCGGGGGTGGCGAAGTAGGCGGTCCAGGCCTCGGGCCGCTGCAAAAGGCTCATGATGTTGGTCATGATGAAACTGACGCCCAAAAGGAGCACGGCGGCCAGGGCCAGGGCCGGGGTGCGGGAGACGCCTTTTTTGAGGCCGTAGCTGAAAATGTAGAGCAGATAATAGGCGGCCATGGCCACGGCGGGGACCGCCAGCCAAGAGACCGCCGACAGCACCGCCGCCGTGTACAGATAGCCGCCCAGGAGCACGGACAAAAAAAGCAGCGGCGGTACGCCCAGATTGATCGTCAGGGCCAGGACGGTGGGCAGGGTTTTGGCCAGGCTCGGGGTCGGCGAGCGCCTGCGTCCGCTACTGGCCAGGGCGATGAACGTTCCACCCAGGATGACGTTCATAAGCAGCAGATGGGCGGTGAAGGTCAGAAGCAAAAGCGCTTCAATGATCCCCCAGGGAGCGGGAATGGTCACCAGCGGCGGGACAAGGGATGCCGGGTCCATGCCGTATCGACCTCCTTTTTTGGTGAACCGCTGCACGAAAATCCGGATGTGGCGGGGAGACGAGTTCACCGTGCCTGTAGCAGCTCCGGTTGGTCTGCGCAAACCGGGGAAGCACTATTTCTGTCGCATACTCACGCGTCTCTGAAAAGAGGAAGTTCGCACAGGAAAGTATTTCATACTGTCCCCGTGTGCAATGCGGAAAAATGGCCCCTCCCGGCCGTGGCGACGGGAGAGGCGCACGGCGCATCAGTCACGCGCGCCGTCGGGCCGCCCGGCCAGCCCGCAATAGCCCTTGTCCCCGTCTTGCGAAGACCCGGAGCTGCGCCACATCATGCACATGGTTCCCTGGCAGAACTTCATCTTGTCGTCATGGGTCATGAGCAACGGACAGTATTTGAACTTGGCCTCGTGTTCGGTGTGGTACATGCTGCATTCTCCCGTCATGAGGTGAAGGCCACGACCACCAGGGTCACGTCGTCCTCCTGGGGGGCGTCGCCGCGAAAATCATCCAAGGCCTGGGCCACGGCCGCCACCACGGCAGCCGCGCCGCGTCCGGCCGCCTGGCGTACGACATGTTCCAGACGCGTTTTCCCGAACATCTCCCCGGCGGGGCTGCGGCTCTCCCAGATGCCGTCGGAACCCACCACCAGCATCGCCCCGGCCGGGACGGCCTGGCGCTGCATGTCCTCGTAGGCGGCGTCGTCCAGGACGCCCAGGGCCACGCCCCGGCCGCCCAGTTCCGTGAACGAGGCGGTTCCCGGATCGTAGAGCATGGCCGGATCGTGCCCGGCCCGTGCCCAGTGCAGGGACCGCCCGGCCGGGTCGATCTCGATGTAAAAAAGGGTCATGAACCGGCCCGTGCCCATGGTGTCCTGGCACAGATCCCGGTTCACCCCGGCGACCACCGTGCCGGGCGTGGCGTCCAGGGCCGCGCGGGGACGCACCAGAGCCCTGGCCGTGGCCATGAGCAGGGCCGCGCCCACGCCGTGGCCGCACACATCTCCCACCACCATGCCCACCCGGCCCTGCTTGGGGCCCGTGAATTCAAAAAAATCGTAATAATCCCCGCCAGTTTCGTCGCAGTAGATGCTCAAGGCCGCCATATCCAGCCCGGCCAGGCGGGGCGGGGCCTTGGGCAAAAGCCGCAGTTGGACCTCCATGGCCAGCTCCAGGGATTCGCGCATGCGCACCCTGTCCGCCAACTGTGGGGCCATGTCGTTGAAGATGCGCCCCAGTTCGGCCAGTTCATCGTGGCCTTTGGGATGGGCCCGGGCCGCGAAATCCCCCGTGGCCAGCCGTCTGGCCGCCCGGGCCAGGTCGGCGGCCGGGCGGGTCACGGTGCGCGCCCCGAAAAGCGTGGCCGGGATGAGCACGGCCATGACCGCGACGGCCACGATGCCGGAAAACGCGACCTGCTCGGAGATGCGCTCTTGCACGTAGGTCGCTGCGGCCACGGACTCGGCCAGCACCTCGGCCACGGGCGCGATCTGGAGCAGCGCCTGCCCCGTCCCGGCCGGGGCATAGGCCCACAGGCTGTCGCGGCCCTCGAAGGGCAGGCGGCGCACCCCGGCCCGGCCTTCGGCCACGTCCCGGGCCACCTCGGAGAACACCTCCCGGTTTTCCGAACGCACCTGTTCCGGCTCCACCCGGGCCAGCCAGCCGTGGCGGCCGCGCGCGGGCTATCCAACAGTTTGGAGAAGGACCATACATTCGGTGTCCTTCCTTTGCCTTCACG
>NZ_JAZHDB010000198.1:0-13752 GCF_036584575.1 Desulfolutivibrio sp. | reverse complement strand
GCAGGCCTCCCCCCTGGCGCGTGGCGTATGATCAGCTATCTCCTGCGGCGTAGCATCCATCTGGCGGCGCTTCTGGCCGCCGTGTCGGTGCTGTCGTTCACCCTGGTCAGCATGTCGCCCATCGATCCGGTGGACGCCTACATCGGGGCCGACGTCATGAAGGTCGGCCCCGAGCAGCGGGCCAAAATCGCCGCCCGATGGGGCCTGGACAAGCCGCCCCTTGAACGCTTCACGGCCTGGGCCGGGAACCTTTTGCGCGGGGATTTCGGCGTCTCGGCCATCTACAACGAACCCGTGCTCACGGTCATCGGCAAGCGTTTCGCCATGTCCCTGTGGCTGATGGCCCTGGCCTGGGTATTTTCGGGGCTGTTCGGCTTTGTCCTGGGGGTCGTGGCCGGGGCCTTCGAGGGCGGGCTGTTCGACCGGGCCGTGCGGTTTTACGCCTATCTGCTGGCCGGGACCCCCACCTTCTGGCTTGGGCTTTTGCTGCTTTTGGTTTTTTCCGTGGCCCTGCGGCTGACGCCCGTGTGTTGCGCCTTTCCTCCCGGGGTGACCCCGCAGGAGGCCACGCTGTGGCAACGGCTGTGGCATCTGGCCCTGCCTGCGGCCACCCTGTCCATCGTGGGCATAAGCGCCGTGATCCTGCACACCCGCCAGAAAATGATCCAGGCCATGCGCTCGGACTACGCCCTGTTCGCCCGGGCCCAGGGCGAGGACACCATGGGGGTGGTGCGCCACCATGCCCTGCGAAACGTCGTCCTGCCCGCCGTCACCCTCCAGTTCGCCACCCTGGGGGAGCTTTTCGGCGGCTCGATTCTGGCCGAACAGGTCTTTTCCTATCCGGGGCTGGGGCAGGCCACGGTGGAGGCCGGGCTGCGCGGCGACGTGCCGCTGCTCTTGGGCATTGTCCTGGTCAGCGCGGTGTTCGTGTTCACGGGCAACACCGTGGCCGACCTTTTGTACCGGGTCATTGACCCGCGCATCGGATGGCGGGGGGCCGCATGAGGGCCGCCCAGGCCGTTTCTCCCGTTTCCCCCCGTTCTCCCGGGGGCGCCGGATTCCGGCTGGCGGACGCCCTGGGGCTTGGCAGCCGCCGGGGGCGCTGGCTGTGGGCCATGGGGGCGTGTCTGGCGGTGTTCGCCGCCGTCCCGGTCCTGGCCTGGCTTCTGGGCGATGCCGGGCTTGAGCCCGATCTTCTGGCCAGGAACCAGCCGCCGTCCCTGCACCATCTGTTCGGCACCGACACCCTGGGCCGGGACATGTTTTCCCGCACGGTGCATGGCCTGATGTTGTCGCTTCGGGTGGGCCTTTTGGCGGCGGCGGCCAGCTCCATCCTGGCCCTCGTCCTGGGCGTGGCCTCGGCCAGCCTGGGCCGGGCGGCGGACGGCGTGGTGAGCTGGCTGGTGGACATCTTCATGACCGTGCCGCACATGGTCCTTTTGATCCTCATCTCCTTCGCCGTCGGGGGCGGGGCGCGCGGGGTGGTCATCGCCGTGGCCCTCACCCATTGGCCGGCGCTCACCCGGGTCATCCGGGCCGAGGTGCTGCAACTGCGCGGGGCCTTGTACGTGCGGACTGCGCGCCGGTTCGGCAAGGGGCCCCTGGCCGTGGCCGCCACCCACATGCTGCCGCATCTTCTGCCCCAGTTCTGCATCGGCCTGATCCTGCTTTTTCCCCACGCCATCCTGCACGAGGCCGCCCTGTCGTTTCTGGGCGTCGGCCTGTCGCCGCACACCCCGGCCGTGGGCATCCTTTTGGCCGAGTCCATGCGGCATCTGTCCACGGGCTATTGGTGGCTCGGGATTTTGCCCGGGGCGGCGCTTTTATGTCTGGTGAAGTGCTTCGACATCCTGGGATACAACCTGGACCGGCT
This sequence comes from Desulfolutivibrio sp., assembly GCF_036584575.1. Lineage (NCBI taxonomy): Bacteria > Pseudomonadati > Thermodesulfobacteriota > Desulfovibrionia > Desulfovibrionales > Desulfovibrionaceae > Desulfolutivibrio > Desulfolutivibrio sp. Next base: position 11,879 of record NZ_JAZHDB010000198.1, on the reverse strand, counting down.
GCTCGATCCCAAAACCTCGCAGGAATAGCCATGCTGACGGTCACGGATCTGTCCATCCGATTTGAACGCTACGGCCGGGGGTTGGCCCGCACGGCGCTTATGCCCGTGCATCACCTGGACCTGGATATCGGGCCCGGGGAGATCGTGGCCGTGATCGGGGCCAGCGGATCGGGGAAAAGCCTTCTGGCCCACGCGGTGCTGGGCATTTTGCCGGACAATTGCCGGGTGGACGGGGAGATCCGGTTTAGGGGCGAACCCCTGACCCCGGCCCGGCAAAAGGCCTTGCGCGGTCGGGAGATCGTGCTGGTGCCCCAGTCCGTGGGGTTTCTTAATCCGCTCAAAAACGTGGGCGCCCAGGTGCGCCGGGCCGCCATCCTCGGCGGGGGGGCCGGGCGCGACGCGCCTGGGATCACGGACGCGGCCTTTTCCCGGTACGGGCTGGCCCCGGCCGTGCAGGCCCTTTTTCCCTTCCAGGTCTCGGGGGGCATGGCCCGGCGGGTGCTGACGGCCACGGCCACCGTGGGCCGGGCCGACCTGATCGTGGCCGACGAGCCCACCACCGGCCTGGACAGGGAGGCCTCCGAACAGTCCATGGCCTTTTTGCGGCAGTTGGCCGATGAGGGCCGCTCGGTCATGGTCATCTCCCACGACCTGTCGGCGGTTGTGCCCGTGGCCGACCGGGTGGCCGTGTTTTTGTCCGGAACCACGGTGGAGGGTGCGCCAGCCGGGAGTTTCAACGGCCACCCCGAGGCCCTGCGCCATCCCTACAGCCGCGACATGTGGCGGGCGCTTCCCGACCACGGGTTCGATCCCGGTCCCGACCGCGCGGCCGGGCCTGCCGGATCGCCCGGGCTTGCCGGGTCGGGCGGTTCGGGCGGAGCGGCCAACGTGGACGACGGCCATGCGGACGGCTGCCCGTATGTGCGGCGGTGCGCCCGGGCCGATGCGGCCTGCGTCGGCATGTTCCCGCCCAAGCGCCATTTCGGGCGCGATTTCGTGAGGTGCCGCCATGCTTGAGGCCCGGGGCGTGGGGCATCGCCATGGCCAAAACGGTCCCTGGGTGGTGCGCGAAGTGGATCTGACGGTGGCCCCGGGCGAGGCCGTGGGGCTTTTCGGGCCAAGCGGCGCGGGCAAGACCACCCTGGGCAACATCCTGGGCGGATATCTGGAGCCCGAGGCCGGAGCGGTTTTTGTGGACGGCGCGCCGCTGCCCCGGCAGGGATATTCCCCGGTGCAGTGCATCCACCAGCATCCGGAACTGGCCGTCAATCCCCGCTGGCCCCTTTCCCGCACCCTGCGCGAGGCCTGGTCGCCGCCCGAGGCCCTGCTGGACGCCCTGGGCATCGCGCCCGGCTGGCTCGGCCGCTATCCCCATGAATTAAGCGGCGGCGAACTGCAACGCATCGTGGTGGCCCGGGCGCTGGGGCCAAAGACCCGCTATCTGGTGGCCGACGAGATGACGGTCATGCTCGACGCCCTGACCCAGGCCCGCCTCTGGCGCACGGTCATGGACCATTGCCGGGAACGCGGCGTGGGCATGGTGATCATCAGCCACGACGCAGCACTCCTGTCCCGGGTGTGTTCCCGGACCATCTCCCTGTGATCCCGGCGACGGGAATTTTGCCGTGGGTCGGCCCGGCCGGTCGTCAAGTTCATCAAATCGTCACGCGCGGCAGGTAGCGTCGTTCCATCACAGTGGTGGCCTGTATGCCTTTGGCAGGGGCCGCGTTGAGCGCCCGGTCGAGGCGGACGCAGGAACCGGGGCGCGGGAGACAAAGCGCGTGGATACCTCTTTTCAGCATGATCTGGAAAAGCTCAAGGTCGATGTCCTGACCATCTTTCATAACGCCCGGGAGGCCGTGCATCAATCCCGGAAGGCGCTCTTGGACCGCGACGAGGTCGTGGCCCGGGAGGTCATTGACGGCGACGAGGACATTAACGCCCTGGAATGCGCCATCGACGCCGAGATTTTGCGGCTTCTGGCGCTGAACCAGCCCGTGGCCAAGGATCTGCGGTTCATTGTGGGCTGCATGCGCATGGTGGTGGGCATCGAGCGCATCGGCGACGAGGCGGCGGGCATCGCGGCCCGGGCCCTGGGCATCCTGGACCGGCAGCCCCTGCCGCGCAGCATGCTGGTGGAGGAGCTTTTCGGGTTCGCCCGGGAGTCCATGCGCAAGGCGGCCAAGGCCTTTGCCGACCTGGACGCGGACCTGGCCCGGGAGTTGTGCGTGGACAGCGAGGATGCGCTGGAGCTGAACATCAAGATTTTCAAGGAAATGAACGAATATATGATCGCCGAGTCGCGCACGGTGGAGCGGGCGGTGCAGATGTGCTTTGTGGCCCATGCCCTCAAAAGGGTGTGCGACCAGTGCTCGAACATCGCCGAGAGCGTCATCTTCATCAAGGAAGGGGCCTGCAACCGGCACCGCTGCGACTGACGATCTTTTTCTCTTTCGAGCAATCGAAAAGCGCCCCGGCTGGTGAACGGTCGGGGCGCTATTTTTCGTGGAGAGAGGGCGTTTGTGCGTGGCAGGTCAAAGCGGTAGTCCGGGTAGACGAGGCTCACCAGGGCGCCCTTGCGGGGGTGCAAAAAGAAAGGGAAAGAGGCAATGCAGGAGGGGGGTCCGTGTCGATTCCTCGGCAGGCGCTCAGCACAGGGCCTCGATCCCCTTTCGATCCACCACGTCGAGCAGGCGCAGGGACGGCCCGCTGGGCTTTTTCAGGCCGCGCTCCCAATGTTCGACAGTGGAGGGCTTCACATTCAAAAATGTGGCGAAAACCGTCCGGCTGGTCTTCGTCTTCGTGCGGATGGCCTTGATCTGCTCGGCGCTGTATTGCTTTGCTTCGGGAACGCAAAGCATTTTGATCTGGCGCAAGGTGATCTTGTCCATGCCTCCGGCGTTGTAGAGCCCTTCGGCCATTTCGAGGATGGCATCGTGAAGATCGGTCATGGCTTTTGTCTGTGTATTTGTTTTAATACGCAAGAGCATGGTAATGTTTGAGAATACTATGTCAGCAGGTACATTTTTTCTTCAAGCAGCTAATATTGATCCCAAGGTCAGTAAAAGTGATGAGAGTTAGGATTGCGATGGCAATACGGTATTCACTGTGAAAGTTCATGACGTCTTCTTCGCGAAATTTTATGGCGGAGTGGAATAATAAGTTTCTCCTCTTTGAGATCTTATCTGCCATTTTTATGTCAATGGAAAACCCATAGCAATTGATATCAGTGATCGCTCTTTGAAGAAGTATTTTTAATGAAGGTGATTTTTTCTCTTTTATAGTAACATGCTTCTTTGCAAATTCTTGTATAGAGGCAGATCGTGCGGAATCGATCCATTCAAAAAATTCATTTTTTGTGTTGATAAAGGATAGCTCATCCATGCTTGTGTATTTTTTTTCAAGACACTGCTCCAAGACTGGTAGGAGTACTTTAAATTTATCAACTAGATTTTTTGAGACAAACTTGCAATATCCAATTGTGGAGATTCTTTGAGAAATATTTTCTTGGTCACTGAAATATTTGTTTAGGATGACATCAATTGTTCCACCTCCAAATCCATTGTGGTGTAAGCACATGGCAAAGTGTTGATATTCTTCTGACTTCCAATGCCCTCCACCAATATTTAGTTCTCCGCAGAATTCATATTCATGGTTATCCATAGTATATGTTTTGTTTATGCAAACATTGAATGTTGATCGTTTTGTTTGGTGGCCAATAAGAACGCAAAATAGACTGTCAAGTCCGATACAATACTTTATGATTGTTTTGAGATTTACGGGATTTGGAAATGCAAGTAAGAGTCTTGCAGATGATTTTATTGTCCCAGAAATATGCGCAGTGCTGAGAGAATTCCCGGCGCTACATGTTGCCTTTCCGATATGTTGAATGTCGAATTTATATTCCGTGCTTTCAGTAGATTTGATACACGCCGCTTGGGTTTCGTAATCATATTCTGGTAAGATAGCTGGAGCACCATACCAAGATAAAAAAGACAAGGAATTCATTTCCAGTGATATAAATTGATCTTCTTCAAAATTGTCAACCGGGATGTTTGTTAGTAGTGCTTGGAATGTGCCTTTAAGGATAACTCGAGGATATATATAATTTATTCCGAATGAGCCAGGATGTGTATTCAGCGCCGTAGGATATATCAATGTGCAAGGTGTCTGATAATCTAGTAGGCCAACAACAGTTTTATGGTCTCGGAATGGTTGTTCATTGTAGATATTTCTTGCATCAGTATGCCGGATGACTTCAAAATTCCAAGTTTCCCCGGACGCGCTGGGGGGAGTGATTGAACCAGTCCATGAAGTATTCAGAATAGGTGTTTCGGCATTTTGAGATGAAGCGTCACTGCCGACTTTTGAGTTTTGGTCAGGGAAGAAAATCCACATGGAGAACTCCGGCGAGTGGGATATAACTTTTTTTATATTCAGGGCTGGCTATTGTGTCAATAAACAGGGCGTCCCGACCAACCCCGGCCGGGACGCCCTTTTTCATGCATGCTTTGCCGCGAAGCGGGATCAGGCCCAACGGGCCATAAACGACGCCGAATCGCCCCCGGCGCGGATATGGTCGATCAGCGCGCTGCCGAACACCGCCGCGTCGATCAAGTCCCCGAACTGGGCCAGTTGCTGCGGGGTCTTGATGCCGAACCCCAGGGCCACGGGCAGATCGAACACCTTTTTCACGTCGGCCAGGCGCGCTTTGATCTTCTCGGGCAGGCTCTCGCGCACCCCCGTGGTCCCCAAGACCGACACGAAATAGACGAACCCCCGGGCGGTCTTGGCATAGGCCCGCATGCGCTCCACGGGCGTATTGAGCCCCACCAGGCAGATCACATCCACGCCATGCGCCAAAAGCGCCTCGCGCAGGGGCCCGGATTCCTCCAGCGGCAGGTCCGGCACGATGCAGCCCGACACCCCGGCGTCGCTCATGTCCTCGCCGAGCTTGTCCAGGCCGTACTGCAAAAACGGGTTGTAGTAGCCCATGAGCACCAGCGCCGCCCGATACCGCCCCTTGCGCTTGGCCAGTTCGTACAGAATCCAGGACAGGCAGGTTCCGTTTATGAGGCAGTCCAGCGAGGCCTGCTCCACGGTGGGGCCGTCGGCCACGGGATCGGAAAAGGGCACCCCGATCTCGATGATGTCCGCGCCGGCCGCGTCAAGCTGGTCCAGTTCCGTGAAAAACCGTTCCTTGTCCGGAAATCCGCCGGGCAGAAACGGGATGAGCGCCTTTTTGCCCCGGGCGTTGGCCTCCCGGATGCGTTGCGTCAGAATCGACTGGCTCACAACGTCCCCCCTTTCTCCAGATATTCCTCGATGATCCCCAGATCCTTGTCGCCCCGGCCGGACAGGCACACGGCCACATGGCAGCCCGGCGGCAGTTCGTGGGCGTGCTCCAGCACCCAGGCCACGGCGTGGCAGCTTTCCAGGGCCGGGATGATGCCTTCCTCGCGGCAAAGGGCCGAAAAGGCCCGAAGCGCGCCGGTGTCGTTGACGGTGTCGTAACGGGCGCGGCCGGTTTTCTGCAGGTGGGCGTGCTCCGGGCCGACGCCGGGATAGTCCAGGCCCGGGGCGATGGAGTGCGACGGCATGATCTGGCCGTCCTCGGTCTGAAGCAGCATGCTCACGGCCCCGTGCAGCACGCCCGGGCGTCCCAGGGACAGGGGCGCGGAATGGTAGCAGCCCGGCTGGCCGGTCCCGGCGGCCTCGACCCCGATGAGCGTGACCTCGCGGTGCGGCACGAACTCGTGAAACATGCCGATGGCGTTGGAGCCGCCGCCCACGCAGGCCACCACGTAGTCCGGCAGCTTCCCGATCTTCTCCTGGAATTGGGCCTTGGCCTCGCGGCTGATGATGGACTGGAACAGGCGCACCAGGGTGGGGAAGGGGTGGGGGCCAGCGGCCGTGCCGAAGCAGTAGTGGGTGGTCTCCTGGTCGGCTATCCAGACCCGTAGCGCGGCGTTGATGGCGTCCTTGAGGGTCTTGGTGCCGGACTGCACGGGCACCACCTGGGCGCCCAGAAGGTGCATGCGGCGCACGTTGTGGGACTGGCGGCGAACGTCTTCGGCCCCCATGTAGACCGTGCAGCGCAGCCCCAGCATGGCCGCCGCCGTGGCCGTGGCCACGCCGTGCTGCCCGGCGCCCGTCTCGGCCAGCAGCACCGATTTGCCCATGTACTTGGTCAGAAGGCCCTGGCCCATGGTGTTGTTGATCTTGTGCGCGCCGGTATGGTTTAGGTCCTCTCGTTTCAGCCACAAATGTATCCCCAGCCGTTTCGATAAATTCGGGCACAGATACAGCGGCGAGGGCCGCCCCACGTAGTCGGCCAAAAGCGCGGCCAACTCGGCCTGAAAGGCCGTGGTGGGGATGATCTTCTCCATGGCCTCTTCGATCTCCAGAAGCGGCGGCATGAGCAGTTCGGGAACGAACTGGCCGCCGAAGTCTCCAAAATAGCTTTTGTTCATGGCGTGTTAAGCACCCTTTCTCAGTGTGTTAGGCAAACCCGCTTCCCTCCGCCGAACGTTTTGGAAGGGGGGTCCAGGGGGGAAACTTTTTTCAAAAAGTTCCCTCCCTGGCCGCCGGAGGCTCCCCCTCTTCCCGTCACTCCATTTTTTGGCCGCCTTGCGGCCATCGTCTGGCCAGGATGGCCCCGGCCTGGGCGACGGCGGCGTGGTCCTTGACGCCGGGGGATGTTTCCAGTCCCGAATTGAGGTCCAGGCCCGTGGGCGCGGCCGTATCCAGGGCGGCCTCCATGTTGTGCAGCCCAAGCCCCCCGGCCAGCAGCCAGGGTTGCGGCGGCTCAAGCCCCGCCACCAGGGAAAAGTCCATGGACCGGCCGTGGCCGCCGCCGGAGGTTCCGGCGTCGAGCAGGAAAAAGGCGCAGGACTCGGCGAAGCGGTCCATGGCCTTTTGGATGGCCTCTTTGGAGCCGAGCTTTTCCGGCCACAGGGTCTTTATCACCCGCTCGGGGCCGACGGCGCGGCAGAAGGCCTCGTTGTGGCGGCCGTGGAGCTGGGCCAGATCGAGTTCGGCGGCCTCCATGATGCGCACAACCTCGGCTACGTCCTGCTCCACGAAGACGCCCACCCGGTAGGCGTCGCCGCGCGGCAGGCCGAGGGCCTGTTCGGGGGTGATGCGGCGCGGGCTTTTGGCCGCGAAGATGAATCCGGTCATGGCGGCGCCTGCGGCCAGACAGGCGGTGACGTCGTCTGGCTGCGTCAGCCCGCAGACTTTAAAAAAGGGCGTCAGGGAGATCATGCGCCCTCCTTGTGGGCCTGAGCCTGGACCAATCCGGCCAGGGTTCGGCCAGGGTCGGCCCCGGCCATGATGGATGTGCCGACCAGTACGGCGTCGAAGCCGAGCTGCGCCATGCGGGCGGCCTGGTCGGGATGCGAGATGCCGCTGGCGGAGATCCAGATGCGGCCCGGACGCTTGCGCGTCGCCAGGCGTTCGGACACGCCGAGGTCCACGGCAAGCGTGTCCAGGTCGCGGTTGTTGACCTGGATGATGTGCGCGCCATGCACTTCGGCCCGGTCCAGGTCTTTTTCGTCGAAGACCTCCACCACGGCCTCAAGGCCCAGGTCGTAGGTCACCCGCAGCATGTCCGCCAGGGCCGTGTCGTCGAGCATGCGCACGATCAGAAGCAGGGCCGCAGCCGGATGGGCGGCGGTCTGGGCCACCTGGAGGGGATGCACGAGGAAGTCCTTGCGCAGAAGCGGCATGCCGGGCGCAGCCTTGGCGATCTCGTCCAGGTAGTCGAGGCTGCCCTTGAAATAGGCCTCCTCGGTCAAGACGGAGATGCAGGCCGCGCCGTTGTCCGCGTAGACCCGGGCCACGTCGGCCGGGGAAAGCCCCAGGTTGATGTCGCCCTTGGAGGGCGAGGCCCGTTTGTATTCGGCGATGACCGCAGCGCGTTTTCCGGACACGGCCCTGGCCAGGATGGCCCCGGAAAAGGACGGCCGGGGGGCGGCCAGCGGCGGCGGCAGGCCGCCGGACTCGGCCAGGGCCATGAGTTTTTCGATCTCGGGCCGCTTGGCGGCGCGAAACTTCTCAAGCATGGGCCTCTCCGAAGGCCTTGGCGGCAAGCCCGGCGGCCACGGCCTCCCGGGCCTTGTCCATGGCCTTGTCCATGGCCAGGTCTTCGAGCAGATGCAGGGCCGCGCCGAGGTTTAGGGCCAGCATGTCCAGCATGGCCCGGGGGCCGACCCCGGCCAAAAGGCCACGCAGGGTGTCCACGGCCTCGTCGCGGCCGGAGACCACCACGTCGCCGGGCTTGTGCGCCGGGAAGCCGAAATCGGCCGGGTCGATGCGGTCGCGCTTGAGCCAGCCGTCGCGCACGTAGCAGACGTCGGCCGGGCCGAAAGGGGTCAGTTCGTCGAAGCCGCCCGCGCCGTGCACCACCACGCCGCGGCTGAGGCCGGTCAGGGCCAGCACCTCGGCCATAAGCGGCACGTGGCGCGAGGTGGGCACGCCGAGGATCTGGTGTGTGGGCCGGGCGGGGTTTAAGAGCGGCCCCATGAGGTTAAACAGGGTGCGCGCGCCCAGCTCCTTGCGGATGGGGCCGATGCGCTTGAACGCCGGGTGGTAGCTGGGGGCGAAGAGGAAGACGAAGTTTGTGGCGTCAAGCGACGCCTTGACCGCGCCCGGCTCCACGACGAGGTCGAAGCCCAGGGCCTCCACGGCGTCGGCCGAGCCGCAGGCGCTGGATACGGCCCGGTTGCCGTGCTTGACCACCTTGTGCCCCATGGCCGCGAGGTACAGGGCCACGGCGGTGGAGCAGTTAAACGAGCAGGTGTTGTCGCCGCCCGTGCCGCAGGTGTCGATGCGGTCGCCCGTCAGGCCGGGAACGAGCCGGGCCTCTTCCAGGGCGGCGTTGACCCCGGCGGCGATCTCCACGGCGGATTCGCCCTTGGTTTTAAGTCCCATGAGAAAGGCGCCCACGCAGGAATTGGGCATCTCGCCGCTGTACATGGAGCGGAAGGCGGTCATGGCCAAGTCCTCGGGGAGGTTTTTGCCCACGGCCAGAAGTTCCAGCGCTTCAACGAATTTGTCCATCGCGTGTCTCCTTTTTCGTGGCCGTTAGCGGCCCGCTCCCTGAGGGAGGATGTTCTCCGGAAAATTGGCCAGAAGCTTCATGCCGTCCGGGGTGAAGACCGACTCGGGATGAAACTGCACCCCCACCCAGGGCCGCCCCCGCCAGGAAAGCCCCATGACCTCGTTCTCCTCGGTCCAGGCCGTGATTTCGAGCCGCTCCGCCGCCCGGGCGGCCTTGACCAGAAGCGAATGGTAGCGGCAGCACTCGAAGGGGTTGGGCAGCCCGGCGAACAGCCCGGTCTCGCGGTGGGTCACCATGGACGTCTTGCCGTGCATGATCCTGTCCGCCACCACGACCGGCGCGCCCGCGAAATGCCCCAGAATCTGGTGCCCCAGGCAGATGCCCAACACCGGGACTTCCTTGGGGAGCCTTTCTAAAAACTTCAGGCACAGCCCGGCGTTTTCCGGGGTGCTGGGGCCGGGCGAGATGCACACCATGTCGAGCGTGCCCGAGGCGGCCAGCTCCAGGATGGAGGGATCGTCGTTTTTTCTGACCTCGGGGTCTTTGCCGAGCATCTGGAAGGCCTGCACCACGTTGAAGGTGAAGGAGTCGAAGTTATCAATAAGTAAAAACATCGCCGCCCTCCTTGGATGCCAGGACCTCGGCCAGCACCCGGGCCTTGTTTTGACATTCCGTCCATTCCCTGGCCGGGTCCGAATCGTAGACGATGCCCGCGCCCGCCTGCCAGGACAGCATGCCGTCGCGAATCCACAGGCTGCGGATGGTGATGCCGGTGTCCAGGTCCACCCGGCCCGGGTCCAGGCCGATCCAGCCGATGGACCCGGCGTAGGGACCGCGCGGGGTCTTTTCCAGCTCGGCGATGATCTGCATGGCCCGCACCTTGGGCGCGCCGGACACGGTCCCGGCCGGGAAGGTGGAGGCCAACACGTCCAGGGCGTCCAGGCCGCTTTTGAGCTTTGCGGTCACGTAGGACACGATGTGCATGACGTGGGAGAACTGCTCCACCTCCATGAACTTCTCCACTTTGACCGTGCCCGGGGCGGCGATGCGGCCCAGGTCATTTCTCCCCAGGTCCACCAGCATGACGTGCTCGGCCCGTTCCTTGGGGTCGGCCAGAAGCTCGGCGGCCAGCGCCGCGTCCTCGGCCGGAGTGGCGCCGCGCGGCCGGGTTCCGGCGATGGGGCAGGTGGTCAGGGCCCCGTCCTGGCAGCGCACCAAAAGTTCCGGCGAGGAGCCGAGCAGGGTCATCCGGGGCAGGCGCATGAAAAACATGTACGGCGAAGGGTTCACCTGCCGAAGGCGCCGGTAGACCACGAAGGGGTTGCCGGAAAAGGGCGCGGAAAACCGTGTGGACAAGACCACCTGGATGCACTCCCCGGCCCGGATCATGTCCTTGGCCGTGGACACGGCGGCCATGTAGCCCTCTTGGCCCGGAGAGGCGGTCACCGCGCCCAGCACCGGCCGCTCCATGGCGTGGTAGATGTTTGAATGGTCGATATCGAGCCTGGCCCGGCCGCCCTCGTCCAGGGTCAGGTACGAGCAGCAGTGCTTGAGATGGTCGAAGACCACCACCTTGCCCGGCAGCACCAGACAGGCCTCGGCCTTTCCCGGCGGCAGGTCCGGGGCCAGCTTGGGTTCGAAGATCCCGGCCGCGCCGTAGCCGAAATAGCCGCACAGGGCGCGGGAGATGGGCGGCAGGTCGGCGAATTCCTGCGGCGGCAGGATCGTCAGGCGCCGGGTCAGCTCCCGCAGGCCGTCCACGAACGGGGCGCCGGACAGCTCCTCCAGTTCGGCCAGACGCGTGTCCTTGGCATGCACCCGCAGCCGCCCGTCCCGGATGTCTACCCGCAGCCGGAAATCCCAGGCGATGACGCTGAAGCGCCCCAGGCGGCCGTCCACCTCGGCGCTCTCCAGCAGAATGCCCGGTTTTTCGCCCACCAATCCCAAAAACAGGCTGATGGGGGTCTGGACGTCGGCCGGGAGCCTTTGGCCCCGCTGCGTCAACGTGATTGCGTTTGTCATGATGCATCCTTTGCGGAAGGTTCCCGGCTCCACCAGGCTGCGGCGCGCGTGGCGAGCAGATCCACGTCGCCCCCGGCGGCCACGTTGAGGAAGTTGCGATAGGTGCGCACGGCCTCCTGGCTGTGCGGGTTGGCCTCAAACAGCACCCCGAAGAGCCCGGCGTCCTCCAGGATGAGCTTTTTCGCGGCGGCCAGACGCCTCGTGAACGACGGGGTGATGAACTTCCCGATGTCCCCGGCGTTTTGCTGGGCGGCCAGGTAGGCCACCGTGGTCACGAAATTGAGTCCCTGCACGAAAGCCATGGCCCGGTCGTGCTCATGCGGGTCGGTGCGAAACGCGACGAACCCCAATTTTTCCATAAGTCGTTCGACGGCCTGCGCGGCCGCCTCGTCGCGGCCCGGGCAGCCGGGCATCACCGCCACCCGCAGGGCCTCGGCCGTCCCGTCCTGGCCGGTTTTTTCCCCGGTGGCGGGATTGGGGCCGAAAAGCGGATGCGTGCCCACCACCGGGCCAGTGTACGCCGACAGCATGTCCTGCACCGGCAAGACCTTCACCGAGCCCACGTCGGCCAATATCGCCCCCTGCTTCATGGCCGGGACCACGCACCGCGCCACGTCGCCCGTGACCGTGACCGGCACGGACAAAAGCGCCATGTCCGCGCCGCCCACGGCCGCCGCGATTTTTTCCGGCGTCAAAGGCCGGTCCAGCTCCCGGACATCCAGGCCCGCCCCCTGGCACCGCTTCACGAAAAGTTGCCCCATGCCGCCACGCGCGCCTACGATGGCGATCGAAG
>NZ_JAZHDB010000197.1:0-13860 GCF_036584575.1 Desulfolutivibrio sp. | reverse complement strand
CGGTGCAGCGCAAGGGCGGGATCGAACCGGCGCCGGTGGACGTCCGCATCGTGGCCGCCACCAGCGCCTCCCTGGGCGAACGCATGGCCAAGGGCGAATTCTTGGAAGACCTGTATTACGGGCTAAGCGTCCTGCCCATCTATGTCCCGGCCCTGCGCGACCGGGCCGGGGACATCCTGCCCCTGGCCGAACACTTCCTGGGCGAATATTCCAAAAAGCTCGGCAAACCCCTGCGCCGCATCTCCACCCCGGCCATCGACCTCTTAAACCAGTACCACTGGCCCGGAAACGCCCGGGAGCTGGCCAGCTGCATGGAGCGCGCGGCCATGCTGTGCGACGAGGGCGTGGTGCGCACCTATCACCTCCCCCCCACCCTGCAGACCGCCGAAAGCTCCAACACGGGCCCCAGCCTGTCCTTTGGCGAGGCCGTGGCCAAATTCGAGCAGGAACTGCTCATCGAGGCTCTCAAAAAGGCCCGGGGCAACATGTTCCAGGCCGCCCGCGATCTGCGCGAAAGCTACCGGGTGGTCAACTACAAGGTCAAAAAATACGGCATCGACCCCAAGCGGTTCACCATGGGCCGCCGGGGATAAGGCCCAAAGGCCCCGGGAGGTCCGCCTGCCCGGGGCCTTTTCATTTGCCGTCGGGCGAACGCCGGGGGCAAAGTCATTTACCTTTGGCCCCGCCCCCTGATACACTTGCCGCAACACCCCGCAAGGAGCCGACGCATGGCCAGCCAGTCCAGCTACGACTATTATAAAGACGACATCACCCGCATGCCCGCCCCGCGCTCCATCGCCCAGACCCTGCTTCTGGACAAGCGGGTGCGCCGGGTCACGGCGGCCGAGGCCTATGATCTGGCCAGGGGCCAGCACGACGTGATGGAGACGGACCTGCCCATCTATCCCCCGGCGGCCAAGCGCCTGGGGCTTCCCGAAGGGGCCACGGTCTTAAACAACTGCCACGGCAAGATCGTGGGCCGCACGGCCAAGGCCCGGCGCTTCTACACCCGCATGAGCGCCTCGGAACGGCGCAAGGTGGAGGCCGATCTGCGCGAGGCCGTCTTCGAGATGCAGAAATATCCCCTCATCAAGGCCAACGCCATCCTCGGCCTGGATGCGGATCTCATGATTAAGGCCACCATGGTGGCCACCGAGGACGACGCCATCAACGTCTTCAACTGGCTGGCCAATTTCACCCCCTTCGAGGAACTGGCCGAGAAATATGCCCAAAGCCCGACTTTGCCCATCCAGGACATCCTCATCGTGGGCTTCAACCACTGGCGCACCACGGACCCCTATTATCACAACGAAGGCGGCGCCCAACTGGCCCTGGTGGACGAAGACGCCAACGTGGTCGTGAACCTGGGCATGCGCTATTTCGGAGAACGCAAGAAAGGCACCCTGACCCTGGCCTGGACCTCGGGCATGCGCCTGGGGATGGCCGCCTGCCACGGCGGCATCAAGGAACTCGACTTCTCCAAGACCACGGAGAAAAAATTTCACGTGCTCGGCAAGCGTTCCATCGCCTTTTTCGGGCTGTCGGGCACGGGCAAGTCGTCCCACACCAACTCCCATGACAACGGCGCCACCCTGCCCGAGGGTTTCACCAAGGTGGTGCTGCACGACGACGCCTTCCAGATCGACTGCGAGCAGAAGGTCTGCCGGGTCTGGGAGCCCACGCTTTTTGACAAGACCGATTCCCGGCCTCTGGCCCATCCGGACTGGAAATACATGATCTCCGTCCAAAACATGGGGCTCACCCGCCTTCACGGCAAGGTGCTGCCCCTTGGCCAGGATGTGCGCAACCCCAACGGCCGGGCGCTCATCGACCGCGATCTGCTCGGGGTCTACGTTAACCGCTGCGCCTTCCCGGACATCATGGTCTGGCTCATGAAGGACACCTGCCTGCCGCCCGTGGTCCGGTTCATCGACAACAGCCTGGCCGTGGCCATGGGCGCGTCGCTGATGACCCGACGCAACCTGGCCGAGAACGTCTCCGAGGAGGAGCTGAAAAAACTGGTCTTCGAGCCCTTCGCCAATCCCTTCCGGGTGTATGAGCTGTGGAAGGACGTGGAGGCGTTTTTAAAGGTCTTCGAGAACGGGGCCACGGGGTTCTGCTTCAATTCCGTGGGGTTCTGGCGCACCTCGGATCGGGATCTGCGCAAGATACCGCTCCAGACGTCGCTTACCCTGCAAACCGCCCTTTTGACCGACCGCCTGACCTGGATCGACTGGGACGTGCTGCCCGGGGCCCAGATCCCGGATAAAAAAAGCGTGGAGAAGATCCTGCCGGGCTACGGCGACCGCTACGACCCGGCCAAGGTGGAAAATCCCGAGGATTACGCGGCCACGGTGCGCGACCGGTTCATGCAGCGCCGCAGCTTTCTGCAAAATTCCGATCTGCATCACAAGCCGGAACTTTTGCTCAAACTGGTCAATTCACTTATGGTGAAATGCTGATCGCGGCGCCTTGCGCATCCGCAACGGCCGGGGGATGGAGTGCTCCCCGGCCGGAAACCCGTCCGACCACCGAACGGCCATGAACTTTCGCCATATCGTCTTTGTCGCCGCCTTTTTCGTGGCCCTGCCCTTTCTGGCCTATCTGCTGTATTTGAGCCACAGCCAGAGCGTGGACCCCACCCAGATCATTTTCCTGGCCTTCGCCTTCTCGGTGACCTTCCCCACCCTGATCCTTTTGTCCCTTTTGCTCTTCCGCAGCCTCGTGGTCCTGGTTCTGGCCCTTCCGGCCTATATCGCCCTGATCATCGCCGGATACACCCGGACCTACATGGCCTTCGGCATCCTGTGCTCGGGCCAGACGACCCAGACCCTGCGCGACTGCCTGTATTACAGCGTGGCCACCTTCACCAACACCGGCTGCCCGGACTGCGCCCCCACCCCCGATCTGCGCGTCCTGTCCGCCTCCGAGTCTTTTTTCGGCTACCTGGCCCTGGGGGTGTTCTGCTCCTGCCTGATCGTCATTTTGGTGCGGCTCATCGCCTCGGACAAGCTGCGGCAGTAAGCCGCTGTGCGCATCCGGCTTCTTCCGCTGTGTCCCGGCGCATCCTGCCTGGCTGATCCGGAGAGTCCGGGGGGAGGCGGCTTCCCGGCTGGGGGCGTTGTCAGAATGGGCCCAGGCCTCGTTCCTGAAAAGGATACGCCCTTTCATTCTTGGTTTTTTCCACAAATATGCCGAACCCGTTACGTATTTTCCGTTCGTGCCTTGTCTTGTCCAAAAAACCCCATGCACCGTGTCGATTCTTTTCTGCAAAAGACTTTCTTTCTTGCCTGAATTCACAAACTGTGGTTATCATTCCATTTGAATCGGATTTCTCCGGGGTATCCCACCGGCATTGGAGAAACCCGATCATCCTCGTCCCTATCAACCTCGGAGGCTTCCATGTTCGCCAATCTTCGAATCGCGGTAAAACTGGGCATCGGTTTTGGGCTCTTGCTGCTCTTCACTGCCGTCGTGGCCTCCGTCGGTTGGTTCAGCCTCGGAGCCATCGCCGACCGGGCCAGCAAGATGGAAGGGGTCAACACCATCGTGTCCGAAACCCTCCAGGCCCGCATGGACGTCCTCTATTTCATGGACGCCAAAGACGCCTCCCGAGTGGAGCAGTTCAAGAAGCGGGTGGAGACCATCATCACCCAGGCGGCCACCCTCAAGGCCAGCTTCAAAAATATCGCCAATCGGGAAAAGATGGACGCCATCACCGCAGCCATCAAAAGTTACGACGAAGGTTTTGGGAAATACATCGAGGCCGAACGTTCGCGAGACGCCACGGTCAAGGAAATGGTGGCTGCTGCGGCAGGCCTGCAACAGACGGCCGAGACCCTGACCAAACGCGCCAGCGCCGAAACGTCCCAGGGGGCAGGCGACGCCGGATCGTCCGGGGCCAAGATCGCCGGCATCACCCAGAACTTCCTGCTCTCGCGCATCGAGGTGCTCTACTACCTGTGGCGGGGGGACAAGGCCCGTACGGACAACGCCAAGGCCAGCCTGGACGCGGTGATTGGAACAGGCCGAGAGATGGCCTCGGTAAGCATCGCGGCCGAGGAAAAGGCCCTTCTGGCGGACATCGTGGTCAAGGCCGAGGCCTACAAAAGCCGTATTGACGACGTGGTCAAGGCCGGGGACACCCAGGCCGCCCTGGTCAAGGACATGGCGGTCATGGCCGGAAACGTGAGCAATCAGGCCGAAGGGGCCCTTGCCGCGCAAAAGGAGAGCATGGCCACCGACTCCCGCCAGGCCACCATCACCAGCCTGTCCGTGTCCGCCGTGGCCGTCCTGGTGGGCGTCCTCTTCGCCTTTTTCATCACCCGGGCCATCAGAAACGGCGTGAACCGGGCCTTCCGCGTGGCCGAGGCCGTGGCCGCAGGCAATACCGAAGAGGATGTCGTGGCCGCAAGCACCGACGAGATCGGGCAGCTCCTTGGGGCCATGGGGCGCATGATCGAGGCCGAACGCACGGCGTCGCGGATCGCCTCCAACCTGGCCGACGGGGATCTGACCGTGGAGGTCGCGCCGCGCTCGGACAAGGACGAGATGTTCCGGTCCTTCCGGGAAATGGTGGAGAAGCTGCGCGAAGTGGTTTCCGAGGTCCAGGCCGGGGCCGAAAACGTGGCCTCGGGCAGTGAACAGATGAGCGCCTCCTCGGAATCCCTGTCCCAGGGCTCAACGGAACAGGCGGCGGCCGTGGAGGAATCCTCGGCGGCCATGGAAGAGATGGCCTCCAGCATCAGCCAGAACGCGGACAACGCCAAGCAGACCGAGGCCATTGCGGTCAAGGCCGCACGCGACGCCGAGGAGTCCGGATTGGCCGTGAACCAGGCCGTGGCGGCCATGAAGGTGATTGCGGGCAAGATCTCCATCATTGAAGAAATAGCCCGCCAGACGGATCTTCTGGCCTTAAACGCCGCCGTGGAGGCGGCCCGGGCCGGAGAGCACGGCAAGGGATTCGCCGTGGTGGCCTCGGAGGTGCGCAAGCTGGCCGAACGCAGCCAGGGAGCGGCCTCGGAGATCACGGAGCTGTCGCGCTCAAGCACCGACATCGCGGCCCGGGCCGGGGAGCTTCTGGGCAAGCTCGTGCCGGACATCCAAAAAACCGCCGACCTGATCCAGGAAATCAACGCCGCCAGCCAGGAGCAAAGCTCCGGGGCCGGACAGGTCAACAAGGCCCTGCAACAGCTCGACCAGGTCATCCAGCAAAACGCGGCGGCCTCCGAGGAACTGGCCTCCACGGCCGAGCAACTGTCGGCCCAGGCCGAACAACTCCAGGCCACCATCGCCTTTTTCGACATCGGCCAGCGCGAGATCAGACGTCCTGTCGCCCTGCCCCAGGCCCAGTCCCAGACCCGGGCCCCCATGCGCCGTCCGGCCAAGGCGGCCCCCGCCGCCAGACCCGCCCAGGCCGCCAAGCCCGGCGGCCTCAAGCTGCGCATGTCCGAGGGACCGTCGGCAAAGGGCGGCGATGACGATGATTTCGAAAGTTTTTAATGTCCGGATCGCCACGTCGCGCGGAGAAAGGCCATGATGCAGGAAGAAGGAGCCGGATACCGTTTTCTGACATTTACCCTGGGCGAGGTGTTTTTCGCCCTGGACATCTCTTCGGTCCGCGAGATCCTTGACCTTCAGGACATCACCCGCATCCCCGGCGCGCCGGACTACATGCGCGGGGTGGTCAATGTGCGCGGGACCGCCGTGCCGGTCATGGATCTGCGCATGAAATTCGGGCTGGGGAGGGTGGAAAAGACCCTCAACACCCGCGTGGTCATTGTGGAAATCACGAAAAACGAGGCCACGTCGGTGGTGGGGGCCATGGCCGACTCGGTCAAGGAAGTCCTGGAGCTCGAACCCGAGGCCATCGATCCGCCTCCGGCCATGGGGGCCACCGTACGTACGGATTTCATCCGGGGCATCGGCAAGCACGGCGGCCGCTTCATCCTGATCCTGGACGTGGACAAGGTCTTCACCAGCGAGGAGATCCTGGACGTGGCCCGGGTCGTCGAGGATGCCGCCCGGGGAGCCGAGTCCGGGGAGGCCTGATGCCGTTTTGCAGGCGGTGTTCGCTACAAAGGAAAACGCCATGACCATGGATCAGGCCGTATCGACCTACCGCGACGAGGCCCTGGAGCTTCTGACCGAACTCGAACGGGCGATTCTCGACCTTGAAGCCGATCCCGGGGACAAGGAGAGGATGGCGGCCTGCTTCCGGGCCATGCACACCATCAAGGGCGGCGGGGCCATGTTCGGTTTCGAGGAAATCTCGCGGTTCACCCACGAGATCGAAACCACCTTCGACATGGTGCGAAACGGCAAACTGGCGGTCACCCCCCAGCTTCTTAACGCCACCCTGGCGGCCGGAGACCACATCAAGGCCCTGCTGTTCGTCGCCGAGGGCCCGCCTCCGGCCGATCTCCTGGCCCGTTCGGAGGAACTTTTGACCGTCTATCGCCAGATGTTGGCGGAGATCGGCCTGGCCGCGTCCGGTGGACCACAGACTGCGGCGAAGGCTGCAGACGCGCCGCCGCCAGTGCTGGACGGAACGGACGCCTGCGACCTGCCGGACGCCGGCCCCCCTTTAATGTATTGGATCCATTTCGCCCCTGCGGCGGATCTGTTGGCCAACGGCACCGAACCCCTGGGGCTGTTCGAGGAGCTGGCCGCCCTGGGGCCGTACCGGGCTTACGCCCACGTCCAGGACATTCCGGCCCTGGATGACCCCGGACACGATCCCGAAGGGCTCCACGCCGCCTACGACATCCTGCTCATGACCTGTCGAGGCGAAAACGCCATCCGCGACGTGTTCCTTTTCGTGGAAGACTCTTGCCGACTGGCCGTGATCCCCCTGGTTCCCGGCAGGCTCCGGGGCGCGGACTTTGAAGAATTCCTCCCCTTTTTCGAACACATGCCCCCGGGCGAGGACCAAACCGTGGCCGCCTCGCGGCTGCGGACCCTGGTGGAGGGCAAGCTGCGCCAGGTGGAGGCCATCCGGACCAAGGGGCATCCCAAGGAGCAGGCCCCGAAACAAAAGCAGGACACGGCCCCGGCCAGCGCCTCCCTGCGCGTGGATTCGGCCAAGCTCGACGCCCTGGTGAACATGGTCGGGGAGCTGGTCATTCTCCAGTCCCGCCTGCGCCAGGCGGTCAAGGGCGAGAACATGGCCGCCGCCTCCGATGTGGACGAGGATCTGGAGCGCCTCACCGACGCCATGCGCGACAGCGCCCTGGAACTGCGCATGCTGCCCATCGGCACGGTCTTTTCCGTCTTTTTACGGCTGGTTCGCGACCTGTCCGCCTCCCTGGGGAAGGAGGCCGTCTTTGTGGCCGAGGGGGCGGAAACGGAACTCGACAAGACGGTCATCGACCGCCTCAAGGACCCGCTTATCCACATCATCCGCAACAGCCTGGACCACGGCATCGAACCCCCCGAGGAACGCACCCAGGCCGGGAAGCCCCCGGCCGGGCGCATCGTCCTGTCCGCCGGGCATTCCGGCGGCAACGTGGTCATCCGCATCCGCGACGACGGCCGGGGCGTCGATCCGGCCCGCATCCGCAAAAAGGCCGTGGAACGGGGCCTGCTGTCTCCGGACGCCGACGTGCCCGAAAAGGAGCTCCTGGCCCTTTTGTTCGAGCCGGGATTCTCCACGGCCGAAAAGGTGTCCGACGTCTCGGGCCGGGGCGTCGGCATGGACGTGGTGAAAAAAAACATCGAGGCCATGCGCGGCACGGTGGACATGGAAAACGTCCTGGGGCAGGGAACGACCACGGTCATCACCCTGCCCCTGACCCTGGCCATCATCGACGGCTTCAACGTGCGGGTGGGAGGGGAATCCTACATCGTGCCCCTGACCAATCTGCGCGGCTTCCAGGAACGCTTCCTTACCGGCCAGCCCCGCCAAGTGGAGTCCATCGAGCGCATGGGGCATCTGATCCCCCTGGTCAGCCTGCGGCGGCTGTTCGCCGTTCCCGGCAAGCAGCCTGACTATGAGCGGGTGGTGATCGTGGAGGCCGACGGGGAGATGACCGGCATCGCCGTGGACGTGGTCGTGGGACGCCAGCAGGCGGTGATCAAAAGTCTGGACGAATCCTACCGCTATCTCAAGTGGATCGCCGGAACCACCATCAACGGCGACGGGAGCATTTCGCTTATCCTGGATGTGCCGCGGCTTTTGCGCATGGCCAGGGAGCAGTACGAACGCACGGAAGAACGGGAGGCGCTCACCTGACGCCCCCATCTCCCGGGCGGATGACGAGGCAAACGCCATGGACGCCCAATCGACGGTAAACGCAGCGGAAAAAACAGCGACCCTGCGCCTTTCCGGTCCCTGCGGCACGGAGCACGCCGCCGCCCTGGCGGCGGCCTGGGGTGCGCTTTTGGTGCAGATGGACGGAGCCCTGAGCCAGGAAAAATCGAAAACCGCTCCACCGTCCCAAGGCTTTGTCGCGGTCCTGGATCTTTCCGGGGTGACCGGCGTAGGGCTGGCGTTTTTCGAGGTCATGACGGCGGCGGCCAAGGCCCTGGCCCGGCGGGGCATCGCCGTGTCGCGGCAGGGCGCGCTTCCGGATTCCCTGCGCCAGGCCGCGCATCTGGCGGGATTTACCACCGCCCCCGGCCTTGGCTGTCTTTTCGCCCCACCACCGGACGGCCAGACGGCCCAGGCGCGTCCCTGACACGGCAGGATTGTCCCTCTCCCCGGCGTCGCCGCCGCGCCGCCAACCTTCTGCGGCGCACCGGTTGGCGCGGGAAAACACACCGCATCGACCCGGCCGCGTCTTCTCGCAGCGGCCAGGGCCGGGGCAGCCCCCGCATACCGTGTCCTTGAACCTCGCGAACCCGAAGTTCAAGGACAACGATTGAAGAGAACCTTCCTTTCTTAAAAAACTGCTTTTCCAGGGGACGCTGCCCTAGAATTCGAACCGCAGCCCCACGGCCCCGGCCTGGCTTTGGGCGCCCTGTCCCAGGAACTGGCCGGAATAGCGGGCGTACAGCGAGGTCGAGGCCGACACGCCCACGCTCACGCCAGCGTCGAGCAGCATGACGTCCCGGGCCGGATCGCCGGTTTTCGAAGAAAACCCCGAGGTCGGCGAACCGTTGAACCGGGCCGAAATGCTCTGGCTGTCGTTCAAAAATTCGTGGCCCCAGCGCAGGGACACGTC
Organism: Desulfolutivibrio sp.; assembly: GCF_036584575.1. NCBI lineage: Bacteria > Pseudomonadati > Thermodesulfobacteriota > Desulfovibrionia > Desulfovibrionales > Desulfovibrionaceae > Desulfolutivibrio > Desulfolutivibrio sp. The sequence continues at coordinate 4,696 of NZ_JAZHDB010000197.1, read as the reverse complement.
CGGGGTGATGGTGGTCGTCTCCCCCAGGGCGAAGGTTCCCGTGACCTTGGCCCCCAGACCGCTTTTCAGGCTGTTCCCGGAAAATCCGCTCACCGTAAGCCCCAGATCGGGGTCGGATTCCGCAAATCCCGGGGTATTCACGTAGCCGTAGTCCAGGGTGCCCACGGGACCGGCCTTCCATGCCCCGAAGGTCCATTCGTAGCCCGTGGACAGCGACCCCCCGAACAGAAACGAGGTATAGTCCCCCGAGGGTTCCCGCGACACGCCACCGAAGGCGATTCTGCGATTCAGGCGGTTCACCGCCGCCCCGGCCTGGACCAGCCCGTCGAAATAGAACCCGCCGGACGCGGCCGAGGCGTACACACCGCCCAGGAAGGCGTCCGAAAAGCCCGACGAATCGGCCGCATCCTTGAAACGCAGGTCGGAATGCACATAGCCCACCTGGAACCCGGCCAGGAAGGCGTCCGTCAGTTGGGCGTCGCCGCCCGCCATCACCCCGTACTGCCAGGACTGGAACCCCGTGCGGTTATGCCCGTTGTCAAAGGTCTGGTACTGGCCCACGGGCTTGACGAAAAGCCCGAACCCGTCGCCTTGTCCAGCCTGCCCCACGCCCGCCCCGCCGATATCGCGCAGGCCCCCGGAGGAGGCCAGTTGCGGCAGGCGGCTTATGTCCCCGCCTGGAAAGGCCGCAAGCAGCGTCTCCCCGCCCCGGCGCCTGGCGTAGGCCCGGTCGCGGATGGTGTCCGAAAAAAGCCGCATGGCCGAAAACGACGTCTCCACCAGGGCGCTGTAGGGCTCGGGCGACAGTTGGGCCAGCCCCTCGGAAACCTGGGCTGTGGACATGAAATCCACGCTGCCCAGAATCTGCTGCAAGGCCGGGGTGGCCGCGTACGTGGCCCCGGTCAGGCCCAGCCCGGCGGCCACGGCGTTCCCGTTGGCGGCGGCGATGCTGTAGGGCAGACGGTTCACCGTGGCCGTGACATCGGTGGCGGTGGTGCTCAGGGAAAAAACAAGGAACGGGCTGCCGCTGGCGGCGACATTCTGGAATCCGCCCGCCAGGCCCCCCGTGGAGGAAATCAGGGTGTAGCTTTGTCCCTGCCGGTAAAATCCCTGGGCCACGTCCAGGCTCAGGGCGCCGCCCAGGGTGGTCAGGCCCGAGACCAACACCAGATCCGAGGCGAAGGGATTGATCTCCATGGCCAGGACGCCGCCCCCGGCCAGGGTCAGGTTCCCGTTGACGGTCATGGTCCCGATGGAGGTTCCCGGGGCGATGACGCCATTATTGATCACATTGCCGTTGATGGTTCCGGTTCCCAAAAGCGTGCCGTCATCGGCCACGGTCACCAGGGGGGCGGTCAGGGTTCCGGCCACCAGGGACGTGTCGCGCAGGGTGACGTTTTGCCAGGTTTCCAGGGCCGCCCCGGAAAAGATGTGGTACTGCGTGGAGTCCAGGGTTCCGGTCACCCGCAAAAGCCCCTCCACGACGGCCGTGCCGCCGGTGTAGGTGTTGCTCCCGGACAGGGTCAGCACGGCGTCGCCGTCCTTTATCAGGCTGCCTGAGCCCGAGATGTCGCCGCCGTAGGTTTTGTCCGCGCCCAGGTCGATGATGAGCGAGCCGTCGTTTTGCGTGTCGCCCGTGATGGTCACGTTCTCGTTGATGCGAAGCGTGGCCAGGGCGCCTACGGCCAGATCGCCGAAGGTCGAGGCGTTGTCCGTCGAGAGGGCGAGATTCCAGTTGGCGGCCGAAAGGCCGTCCCCGGCAACCAGATGGTCCACGCCCAAAAACAGGTTGTCCAAAGCGCCCGTACCCACGAGCCCCAGGGTGTTGTCGCCGGTCCCCAGATCCACCGTGCCGAGAAGCGTGGCCCCGGTCCCCAGGGTCACAAGGTTGTCGGCTGTGCCGACGATCCACCCCCCCGCCCCGTCCGAGACCCCGGCCCGGATGGCGTAGCCCTGGCCGCCGCCCGAGGCGTCCACGCCCGCCAGGACGCCGGTCACGTACAGGTCCATGGGACCGGCTGCGGCCACGGCCACGGCGATGCCCTCGGCCTCGGCCGACACCGCGCCGGAGAGGATCGCGCTGCCGCCGCCTGCGCCGTGGATGCCGCCCTGGGCCTGGATGCCCACGGCCGTGTTTCCCCCGGAAAAAGCGTCGACAGTCCCACTGAGGCCGCTCAGGACCACGTCGCCCCCGGAGGCGATGCCGAAGGCGCTGCCGACGTCGGACACGACCTGGATGGACCCGTCGCTGGACATGCCGCCGATGACCACGTTGTATCCGGTATCCGTGCGCAGGCCCACGGCCTCGCCGGACTCGGCGATGGCCGTCACAATTCCCCGCAGGGCGTCCACGGTGATGTCCCCGTTCATGGCGTCGACGGCGATGGCCCCGGAGTCGGCAGAGGCCCCGACGAGAGCGTTTTCGGCGAGCGTCCCGATGGTCACCGCGCCGTTGCCGAGGATGCCCACGGCGTCGTCGCCCTGTGCGATGCCGACCACCGCACCCTCCAGCCGACCGATGGATACGTCGCCTACGGCGGAGAGGGCATAGGCCCTGTCTCCAGGGGTCAAGGCGTAGATAATGCCGTCGCCCAGGGTTGTGATGGTCAGATTCCCCTGGGACACGATGCCGTAGGCATCTCCGATTCCTGCCTGGGCAACGATGAGCGTATCCGTCATGGTTCCGATGGCGATGTCGCCTGCAGCGGACAGACCGCAGGCGTCGCTGCCCCAGGTCGTGGCCATGATCTGTCCATAGGACATGGTCCCCAGGGTCAGATCGCCGCCAGCGGAGACTCCGGAGGCGTTGCTGCCGCCCGCAACGGCCATGACCGCCCCCTGGCTCCACGACCCGATGCTCACCGAGCCGCCGGAAGATAGTCCGAAGGCCCCGTCGCCTCCGGCCTCGGCAGAAACGACGCCATCCATGGAACCGAGGGACAACCCTGCGTTGCCCCTGATGCCGAAGGCCCCGTCGCCTCCGGCCTCGGCCGTGGCGTTGCCGTTGTAGCCGAAGGCGTCGATGGCCAGAGAACCCGCCGACGCGATGGCCGTGGCGTTGTCGCCCGTGCTCTGGGCTGAAAAGGAGATCACGTTGGCCCCGTCCACCGTCCCCAGGGACGTGGCGGTCAGGGCGGCGACGTCCGAGCCCCCGGACAGGCTCACGGCCACGTCGCCGCCCGAGGCGTTTACGAAGGAGGCCGTCTGGGTCAGGATCAGGCCGCCGGTCAGGCTGATGGTCCCGGCTGCGCCGGAAGCGAAGCTGACCAACCCGGGCTGGCCCGAGGCGTTGAGGTCGGCCACGGCCTGGGAGAGTGAGCCGACGCCCGTGGGCGCGGTGGTGGTGACCGGATAGGAGGGCTGGGCCCGGGCCGCGCCGGGCGCAAGGCACCAAAAGGCTGCCGCCAGGGCGGCAAGACAGCGGAGGAAAGCGGAACCAAGGCGGACAGCGGACAGACACGGCAACGGGACAAGGGAGGACCGATCATGCGGCATGGCGAAACTCCTGAATTTGACGGTGCGAAGCCTATACCCGAAGATGGAAAAAATGGATAGCCGCCATATCGGTTTTCCTGCATGAGGAAGGAGCGCCGACCGGACGTCCCCTCACGCACATTGCCACGGCGCAGGCCTCACCGGCTCTTCGCCGCATGGGGCGCCGCCGCACGACCGGGCAATTCCGTCCCACTGAAGAATCAAAACTCGTACCGCACCCCCACGGCCCCGGCCTGGGTCTGGGAGCCCTGCCCCAGGATCTGGCCGGAATAGCGCAGGTAGAGCTTCGTGGAATCCGACACCCCGACGCTGACCCCGGCGTCCACCAGCAGGTTGTCCCGGGTCGGCTCGCCGGTCTTGGCCGTAAATCCCGAGGTGGGCGACCCGTTGTACCGGGCCGAGATGTTCTGGCTGTCGTCCAGAAACTCATGCCCCCAGCGCAGCGACACGTCCGGGCTGACGGTCGTCTTCTCCCCCACCGTAAACGTGCCCGAGACCTTGGCCCCCAGGCCCGACTTCAGCGAATTGCCGGAAAAGCCCTGCACCGTGAGCCCCAGTTCGGAATCGGATTCCGCAAAGCCCGGGGTGTTCACGTAGCCGTAGTCCAGGGTGGCCACGGGACCGGCCTTCCATGCGCCGAAGGACCATTCGTAGCCCGTGGACAGGGAGGCCCCGAACAGAAACGAGATGTATTTGCCCTCGGGGTTTCGTGAGATGGAACCGAACTCGATCTTGCGCGACAGCCGGTTCCAGGCCGCCCCGGCCTGCACCAGAGCGTCGGCGTGGAATCCGCCCGAGGAATAGGCGCCGTAGAGGCCGCCCAAAAACGTATCCGAGCGGCCGCTGGACTTGGCCGTGTCCGAGAACGACAGGTCGGAATACACGTAGCCCACCTGGAACCCGGCCAGCAGGTTGTCGCTTATGGCCATGTCTCCCCCGGCCACCACCCCGTACTGCCAGGCGTCGAATCCCGTGCGGTTATGCCCCTTGTCGAAGCCCACGTACTGCCCCACGGGCTTGACGAAAAGCCCCAGGGCCCCGGCCTGGCCGGACCTGGCGGTGATGCCGCTTGGCGCGTCGCTGGCGATCTGGCGCGAAGCCAGTTCCGTCATGCGCGACATCTCGCCGCCGGGGACCATGGCCAAAACCGACTCGCCGCCGCTGCGCGTCGCGTAGGCACGCTCCCGGATGGTGTCCGAGA
>NZ_JAZHDB010000196.1:0-13904 GCF_036584575.1 Desulfolutivibrio sp. | reverse complement strand
TTTTCAACTGCGGCATCGGCTACATGCTGGTCGTTCCGCCGGAGATCGGCGAGGACGTGGTCCTGCGGCTTCGGGCCCAGCATGAGTACGCCCAGATCATCGGGACCATCGAGCGGTTAAAGAAGCCGGACCAGGAGCGGGTCACGGTTGAGTTGCCCGAATAACGATGCAGCATCGCAAAGCCTTGCCCAGGCGGCGGCGCCGACCAGGGGCGAAACCCAGGAGGAAACACGATCTGCAGAGGTTACGATCCAGCAGGTAGTGGAATTCTCATCCGAAGCGGGCGTTCTCGACAGCCTTGCCGAATGACTGGCGTTCGTAACGGCTGCTCGCGCCGAATACAGGTCTTGAACGGAATGAGGCAGTTGCTGCTGGCACAGTGTGTTTCATCCTTAACGGGAATATTCCCTGAAAAACTGTGGATGAACAATATTTTCAATTCATCAAGAGGAATGATGCTGGAAGTGCAGAAGCGGGAGTATCCAGGTTTCGCACGCACCGCACCTTTATCAGAGTGGATTTGGCAATGCCGTACTGTGCTTGACCGTGGTCGAAGGTGATGTACCAGGCCAGGCTGTAATAATCGGAGGAGAAAAGCACAGTGGTGCTTGACCAATACGATTCATATTGGCCAGACGGGACAGTAAAAATCGGATCAATTGAGGGGTCAGGGTAGATTCTGGAATAATCGGCAAGACTGTTCAACTCTTGAATGTTCGGCATCCGCCAATCATCATGTCCGCCTGTCGTCCTGCTTTCGCAATATGCGAGAGCGTTTTCCCAGGTCATGGCTGATACACTGGATATCTTCTCCCAGACAATCCTTGTCGTTTGATCCGTTACAGTGCCGTCCAAGTTGTCTACATACACAGAAGATGGCAATGTAGCTCCGTGGACACAGCGGACGACACATGTGCTTGTCTTTTCATTGCTTGTGGTGCGGCCATCTCCGAAATCAATAGCCCATGCGTATCCGGTGCTGTCCGGAGTAACTTTAGAGCCTGACCAATAGTGACCTTGGGGATTGCCTTCAAAAATACTGTCGAATTTTGGAGAAGCTTTCCCGTTATTCACGATGGTCAGAAGTTCATGTATTGTAGGTAAACGCCAATTCGTATACGTCCCGATTGCCAGGTTTTCGCAGTACGTTGCGGCATCATTCCAATTTCGTGTAGTGAGTTCCGAGACCTTTTGCCATGGCAGCTTGGTTACCATGTCATGCACGACCCCGTTCCCATCATCCTGAAAAAGATGAAGTTTTTTGTAGTTGCCATTCTGGCCGTAGAAAACCGCGCCAGGAAATGGGCAATTCGGCAGTAGGGTCGTGTTATTGTAGCATGCCGTCTGGCCTGTTCCAGGAACGGTCCACGCCCACAAAGGAGAAGCGGAAGCGGTTATCAGTATGAGGAAGAAGGGGATAAATCGAGTCATTTTAAGCACCTCCTGTCTGAGAAGAACCGGAGACGATAATATATATAGTACGCATCATTTGTCCTTCCCGTCCATGTTTTTTTCTTACCATGTCGTCATGTCGAAGTGGTTGATAGATTTTGAAATGTATAATTGATGTATTTTCGTGTAGATATGGTGACTGTTACGGATTGATTGTCAAAATTTATGTCGAGTATGGGGTTAATATCCACGAACAGATGAGCAGGTGGTTGTCGATAGCATGCAAAATAGTATATTACCATGGAGGACGCCAATCATCCACTGTATATGTCAACTATTGTAGAGGTGTTATGATCCGGGAGTGGATGGGCGGGCTCACCAGCGCCGTTGCGAGTGCCGGGGCGACCCATGGCGATGCCCTGCCTGCGTCCGCCCGCATCTACGTCAAGCCCGTGCTGAACCTTTTGCGCGACCTGGAGATCCGGGGCATGGCGCCTCTCACCGGGGCGGGTTTGCCGACAACGTGGCCCGCATCCTGCCGCGCGGGGTGGGGGCGCGCATCCGCATGGGGTCTTTCGACGTGCCGCCGGTCTTTGAATGGCTCAAGGAGCAGGGAAAGCTGACCTGGCCGGAGATGCTCCAGATTTTCAACTGCGGCATCGGCTACATGCTGGTCGTTCCGCCGGAGATCGGCGAGGATGTGGTCTCGCGGCTTCGGGCCCAGCATGAATACGCCCAGATCATCGGGACCATCGAACGCCAAAAAAAGCCGGACCAGGAGCGGGTGACGGTGGAACTGCCGGGCGGGGCCTGTTGAGTGTAAGGGAAAGCCGAAGGATCATCTTTTTTCGTGCGGCTTGTTCGTGTTCTTTTTGGCCTTTCCTTTGGAATGATTATTGTCTTGAATGAACATGCTGTTGTATAATTCTTGAATAAGCCCGTCGGGAATGTGTTCCTTGGCCCAATTTGCCCAGTATGTCTTTATATATTTATGTGATTCGCTAAGTATGTATTCAAGAACCGCAAATTTTGCGGCTGTCTGTTGTGGTGTGGCATCATGCCAATTTTCCCCGTGGAGTATCTCGTTTCGTGACTTGTAAAAATCTTGGCAAAAAAACTCAATAAAGTGTCTGTCAAGTAAATTGTTAAGTTTTGATATCTTGAGTAGTGTTCCGATGGTAGTGTTTTTATTATAAGAACCGTCGTGTTTGCTAATAATGGCCGTTATTTGTTTTTGCTCGCTGTCTTCATTGTATATAAAAATATTTTCGCCACAGTCATGCATAAACTCTGCAAGACTCCATAGAATACCCTCAATCATAGCAAGTAGTCCGCAAGTAGAGGGGTATAGTAGTTTTTTTCTATAACATGAAATTAGTTCTTTTATTGCTGTTTTTTTACAACAGACAACTTGTGAAAACGGAGGATGCATATATTCTGAGTTTATTATTGTGTAAATATCTTCAAAGCCATCTTTAGGGTTGTATTTTTTGACAAAATAATCTTCAATATTGAATCCATTTTTTTGTGCGATAATAATATTCCGAACAGTGACGATTGGAATATTCTTAAAAAACCATTTCATCAATATTTGTGAAAATTTTATGCCGCTCAGTAAGTAAGATGTGCTTAGTAGGTGTGGTTTGTGTATTATTAGTGCAACTCGATTTAAGAATTTTCTGTCGTTTACTTCAGCATTTAATGCTAGATTAATACTGAATCGTACATCTTTGTCTATTAGAATAATATCCGTGTTTAGTCTTTTTATTGTGTCATAGATGTCGTGTTGTTCTTTTGATGTGGACGACTTGCGAATATTTTCTATGATAAGTTCTTTGTCTGGGTTGTTTGATGCGCGAAGATTCTGTATGTTTGTAAAATTTTCTTTGAAATATTTTTCTTCAAGTTCTTCAATTCTCTTTCGTATGAGAATGAGTGAATTTTTCTTGTTTTCAACGTAAATTTTTTCAAGATATTCTCTGTGGCTATGCTCACTTTTTGCCTTTTTGGTGATAGATAGTGTTTCGAGGTATCGGTTGTCGCGCTGTGATTCATGGATATCCAGGTCGCTCGCAAATGATATAACGGAGATTGCGGAGACTAAAGAATGTATAGCTTCTTCTGGTAGTGATTCTACTATGTCTTCCATGTTTTTTTCTTTAAACAAGTCTCGTAATAAAGGAATAATAAATTTGGCTATAGGATGATTTTTTACGTCGCCTTGCGGTGATTCATCCTTTATACGAGCGATAAGTTCATTTTGTTCACTCGTCGAAAACAAAGAATGAAATTTTTCGTTCCAAGAGTTTATTTGAATGACGTTTCCAGGCGTGGCCGATGCCATATCAAGTCCTTTTTGAGACCTGGGAAGGTGTTTTTCGCGGTGGGTAAGTTTTATATGTGCAAATATATTTTTGTGCTAAAAAATTTACAATTTGGATTTGTTGTTTATCGTAGCAGAGATCCACAATATGCTATAGAGTCGCTTGCTAGACGATTAATATAATTCTACGGCCACACCCCTTCCGCCGCAAGCACCGCCTTGGCCACCACCTTGCGGGCCGGGACATCCTCGGGACGAACCGAATCCATGTTCAGGGCGAAAAACCACCGCCCATCACCCTTCTCCACCCAGCCGACCCACCAGCCCACGTTGGGCGAAACGCGCGCCGTCAGTCCCGTCTTGGCCCGCAACACGCCCGACTCGGTGCGCTCCTCCACGAGCATCTCCCGCACGGCGGCCATGGTCTTTGCGGAGAAGGGAAGCTGGTCATGGGCCAGCCGCCGCAAAAACGCCGCCTGCTCCAGGGCCGAGATGCGCAGCTTGCCGTCCAGCCAGAAGGTGTCGATGGCCTGGCCGATGTCGGCGTTGCCGTATCCCATCTCCCGCACCCACCACTGCATGCGCTCCTGCCCGATCCTGCGGGCGATCTCCTGGTAGATGGGCACGCTGGACACGCGCAGGGCCTTTGTGAACGTCAGGTCGGCGTTCCAGGCCTCAATGGGCCGTTTGACGCCGTCCCAGGCAAAGACCGTGTCCGGCCCGGCCACCACGCCCGTCTCCAGGGCGATGAGCGAGTTGGGAATCTTGAAGGTGGAGGCGGGCAAAAAGCCTGTGGCGGCCCGGGCCGGGTCATAGGCTTGGACCGTTGGCGCGTCGCCGTCCGTGCTAAGGACCATGGTCCCGGTCACCCCGGCGGCGGCGAAATGCCGTCCCCAGTCCGGCCGGTCGGTCACAGCCATCCCGGGCAGGGCGGCCGATCCGGCCCAGGCGGCGGACGCGGTCAGGCCGGGAAGGGCCAGGCAGCACGACAGCAGGGCGAAAAACAAAAAGCGGGGCATGGCGAATCCTCGCTAGGCGGCGTCCGTGCCGGGCCGCAGGGGCAGGGCTGGATTGAAATAGCCGAACCGCAGCCCCGGGCAATCCTCGGAAAGCCGCTTCATGAAGTTGCCAAGGCCCATGCAGGCCGCCAGTTCGGCCTCGGTGCGGGCTCCGCTCTGTCCCACCACCGACAGGTACAGTTCCGGGTCCAGGTTCAGGTTTCGCATCTGCACGAAATCCGCCCCCGTGTCCCCCAGAAGTCCGGCCAGGGCGGCGTATTCCGCCTCGGTGTCGGTCACCCCGGGAAAATAGAGCAGATTGACGGACAAAAAAAGCCCGGCCGCCTTGGCCCGGGTCATGAACTCCCGCACGTCGGAAAACGCATACCCCTTGGGCCGGTAATAGGCCGCGTACATCCGTTCGTCGCCGCTACTCAGGCTCACCCGCACGGAATCCACCCCGGCTGCGGCCAGGGGCGCCACCGCGTCCGGCAGGCTGCCGTTGGTGTTCACGTTGACCGTGCCCGTGCCGCCGCCCTGGCGGAACAGGCTGACGCCCTTGGCGATGGTCTGGGCCTCGGTCAGGGGTTCGCCCTCGCACCCCTGGCCGAAGGAAAAGATCGGCCGGACCTCGCGGCGGCCGTGTTCGGCCATGACCTGGGCGATCTCCTCGGGGCGCGGGGTGAAGGAGATGCGGTTTTGGGTGGAAGGAAAGCCCGAATCCGGATCCTGCAGCGACAGGCAGCCGATGCAGCGGGCGTTGCAGACCCGGGAGGTGGGCAGGGGGGCCTCGAAGCGTCCCAGGGCCAGGTTTTTGGCCGCCGGGCAGCAGTAGGTCAGGGCGCAGCGGGACAGGTGGGCCACCAGCCGGTTCTGGGGGTATTTGCGCAACAGGGCGCTGGCCCCTTTGGCGATGCGGGAGCGGGGGATGCCGGTGAAAATCTGGCGCGGATCGAGGTCCACCCGGGTGGCGGCCACATAGAAACGGTCTGCGGCGAAGCCCACCGCGCCGTAGGCGAAAAGGGGCAGAACCGGCGCGCCCGGGGCCGTGGCGTAGGCCGCCTGGGCGGAGAGGGTATGCCCCGGACAGACGAAGGCGGCCACGGCCGTCTCCCCGGTCTCCTCCACCAGCCCGGTCTCGGAGTCCAGGCCCAGGGCCGTGCGCCCGGGCAGGCGGAACAGCTCGCTTTCCGGGGGCAGGGGGATCAGCTCGTCCGGGCGCGGCGAGGTGATCTGCCCGCCCCGGCGAACCAGCATCTCCAACTCGGGATGATCGTAAATGTTGCCTTTTTCGTCGGCATAGACCAGTCGCGGCCGCAGCTTCTTCGAAGACATGGGGGACATCCTTGGCGCGGTTTGCATATCGGAACGCCAGGGGGTCTTACCCCGGCCCGGCCCGGCGGGCAATGGCCGACGTGTCCTCGAAATGCGCCCATGCGGATTTCGATACGAACGGTGTGAAACGATGATTTTTTCATAAAAAATACTGACGTATTTTTTATGGGACACGGCCTAGGAGCCTTTGAGCTCCTCGATGAGCTGTTCCAGATCCCCGGCCTGCCGGGTGAGGCCGCCGATGGCCGAGGCCGACTGGCGCATGGCGTCGGCGGTCTCCAGGGACACCCGGTTGACCTCGTCGATGCCTCGGTTGATCTGTTCGCTGGCCGCGGATTGCTCTTCCGAGGCGGCGGCGATGGCGCGTACCTGGTCCGAGGCGGTCTCGGCCAGGCGCACGATCTCGTCCAGGGCCTGGCCCGAGGACTGGGCCAGTTCCGCCGCCTGATCGATGCTTTTGGTGGAGCGGTCCACGCCTTCCATGTTGGTCTTGGCCAACTGCTGCACGCCGCCTATGGCCTCCCCCACCTCGCGGGTGGCGGCCATGGTCTTTTCCGCCAGCTTCCTGACCTCGTCGGCCACCACCGCGAATCCCCGTCCGGCCTCCCCGGCCCGGGCGGCCTCGATGGCGGCGTTTAAGGCCAGAAGGTTCGTCTGGTCGGCGATGTCCGAGATCACGCCCATGATCCGGCCGATGCCCTCGGCCTTGGCCCCCAGGTCGGCCATGTGCTCCTTGAGGCTGCGGGACTGTTCCTTGACGTCGAGGATGGCGGCCACGGCCCGGCCCACGATGTCCGCGCCGGTCTCGGCCTTGCCCTTGGCCTGCCCGGAACTCTCGGCCGCGGTGGAGGCGTTTTTGGCCACCTCAAGGACCGTGGCGTTCATCTGGCCCATGGCCGCCGCGATCTCGGTCAGGCGCACGGTCTGGTGTTCGGCCCCGCGCGCGGCCGCGCCGGCCTTGCCCGAAAGCTCTCCCGAGGCCGAGCTTATGCCCGCCGACACCTGCTCCAGGGACTGCGCCGCCTGGAGCATGCCCTGGCGCATGGCCCCCTCGGCGGCCTGCCGGGCCTCATCGGCCTCGCGCCCGGCCTCGGTGGCCTTGCGGGTCTCCTCCTGGGCCTCCTTTTTGGCCTGTTCGGCCGTGGCCAGGGTGGCCTTGAGTTCGGCCACCATCTTGCCGATGGCCTCCTTGAGGGTGGCGGTCTCGCCGTGAAAGGCGCCGGACATGGCCGCATCGAGCCGCCCCGAGGACACCTCGGCGGCATAGGCCGCCAGGGCGGCGATGGGCCGGGTGATGGTGCGCATGACCACAAGGCCGACGCAAAGGGACAGGATCATGATCCCGGCGGCCACGGCGCTCATGGTCCAGCGCATGGTCGCCACCCGGGCCTCGATGTCGTCCACGTACAGGCCCGTGCCCAGAACCCAGCCCCAGGGTTTGTAGAGCTTCACGTAGGACTGCTTGGGATAGACCTCGGCCGTCGGCCCGGAGGGCGTGGGCTTGGGCCAGGCGTAGGCCACGTATCCCTCGCCGCTTTTCAAGCAGACATCCACGAAGGCCGCAAACAGGTTCATTTTGCCGTCCGTGTCCACCTCTGGGCCATGGACGCCGAATTGCAGCATGGTGGCCTTGTCGAATTTCGGATCGCTCAAGACCGTGCCGTCCAGGGCCGGGCTGACCGGATGCATGATCATGACCGGATAGGGCTTTGCGGTGTCGTTGATCCAGATATAGTCGTTTTGGCCGTAGCGCAGGTTCTTTATCCGCTGTATGGCCCGGCTTCGGCCCTCCTCGGGGGAGAACTCGCCCTTCTGGATGCGCTTTTCGTATTCCTCCACCAGCGAATAGGCCACGTCCACGATGTCCTTGAGGCTCTGCTTGCGCGACGAGAGCATCTCGCGGCCGGCCGAGGGCACGAAATAGAGCATGATGGCCAGGGTGAAAAGGGCGATGGTCAGGACGATGATGCACACGATGCGGGTCGAGATTTTCGCGTCGGCGAAGCGGGGCATGGACGATCCTCCGAAAAGGCATGCTGGCGATGGAATCCGGGGATGAACCCTGTCCCCCGGTGCGGGTTCCTGCAAGTCGGGGCGATTCTAGCATGGTCGCGGCGAAGGGCGAAAGGGGAAAAAAAGACATAACGCCGCCAGCCGTCGTGCAATGGCGGGCAACGGGACGCCGTGCGCCGTACTGCGCGCGCGGTCAGCGGGGGAGCAGGCCGTCCAGGCTGGCCGGGGCCGGGGTTGGGGGCGGCGTGGCTTTGGGGCGCCTGGCCTCGTAGCAGAGGCGTTCGGCGTCCACCAGGGCCCAGTTGGTGAGCTTGATGACGTTGCCCTTGTCGTGGTCCAGGCCTTCGGCGTCGGAGTGCTGCACGATGAGGCTTATGGATTCGCCCTGGGCGTTGGTGAAGCTCCATTTGTTGCCCAGAACCTGTCCCTCCAGGTCACCCTTGTATTCCGCAGGCAGTCCGTAGCGGTCCATGAGCGCCCCGGACAGGCGGCGAAAAAATTCCTCGCCGTCGTCGGCGTACTTGAGCTTGATGCGGGCCACCCGGCCGGGGAAGGCGCAGGTTCCAGCCAGCAGATAGCCGCCGCGAAAGGCCCCGGACGGTTTGATATTGCGCCGGGACAGGGAGGGTGCGTCCTCCATGGGCTTGGCCTTGCCGGGATGCAGGTATCGCCCGAAGCGGGCCGCGTCGCCGCCCAGGTCGATGCCGCCCAGGCTGGCCGGGGGAGGGGATTGGGCCAGGGCGGTCGTGCTCAGGAGAACAAAAAGGGCCAAGGCCAGGAAACGGACGAAATGCATGGGCGGTCCTTTGCTGTCGCGGTTTCCATGCCCATAACCGCAACGGGGCGTCCGAGGCAAGAAGGCGGCGCCGCAAAGGCCCCTTGCCAGGGACGGGGAAACCCGGCTACCTTGGCAACGCCCCGGAAAATTTGAATGATGGTCCCCGTGGCGTCCGGACGGGGCCGACCGGAACGGGCGCCAAAACAAAGGAGCAGGCGATGCGTAAGACGATCACGAGTGGTGCGGTGGCGATCCTGGCCCTGTTGGCGGTCGTGTCCTGCGCCAAAACGGACGCCAGAATGACCCTGGGGGACTTCATGTCCTTTTGCGTCTCCGATGCCTCGGACGACTGCCGGGACGTGTGCGACGAGTTCGCGGGCGTGTTCGTAGTCACCTACCCGACCAGCGCCGAGTGCCGCCTGGCCTGCGACAAGGTGGAACGGAACCTCACCGCCGCCAGCCTCGGCGGCGACACCTGCGCGAGTTCCATTGGCCGGGCCGCCGACCTGTGCGCCCAGTACTGCGACAAGAACAAATAGGCCCGCAGGCCGTCCGGCCGCCCGGGCGCGGACGGCCGATGCATCCGCAAGGACGGGACATGTCTGCCCACCCCCTGACCGTGGCCGTCTATTCCCTGGAGCTTGTGCGCTATGCCTGCGCCCGGGTGCGGTTTCTCGATCCGGCCCGGGCCCTGGGCGGACGGTTGCGCCTGTTGTGGGGGGCCAAAAGCGACGGCCGCAACTATGCCCTGGACCCCGGGGTCATGGACGAGGCGGACGTGGTGGCCTTTCAACGTAGCTTCCCCATGCGGGAGACCTGGCCGCTGGTGGAGCGGGCCCTGTCCTCGGGGAAGCCCGTGGTCTACGATGTGGACGACCATTTCGAAGCCCTTGGCGACGACCATCCCCTGGCCTGCAGGCTGGCCCCCATCATCCCCTATTGCCGCGAACTGGCCCGGTGCGCCCGGGCGGTCTGCGTGTCCACGCCGGAGTTGGCGCGGGCCTTCCCCTTCGCAAAGGGGCGGGTGGAGGTGGCGCCCAACCTGATCGACGAGGGGCTTTTCACCGCGCCGCGCCGGGTCCGTGACGATCCTTCCCGGCCGGTGCGCATCGTCTATGCGGGCTCTCCCACCCACATGGCGGACCTGGACATGATCGCCCCTGCCCTGGTGCGCATCGTGGAGCGGTTCGGCGATGCGGTGGAGCTGCTTTTTTTCGGATGCGCCCCCCGGGAGCCGGTCCTGGCCGCCCGGTCCCGCCAACTGGATTTTTTCGACGACTACACGGCCTATGCCCGCAAACTGGTCGAACTGGCCCCGGACATCGGACTGGCCCCCCTGCGCGATACGCCGTTTAACCGGGCCAAAAGCAACATCAAGGCCCTGGAATACGGGGCGCTCGGGGTGGCCGGGGTCTATTCCGATCTGCCGCCCTACCAAAATCCCGACGGCGGTCCCGGGGCCTTTGGGCCGCTTGTGGGGCCGGACCCCGGGCTGTGGGAAAAGACCATCGCCCGGCTGGTCACGGATGCCAAGCTGCGCGGCAAGGTCGCGGCCCGGGCCAGGGGGCTGGCCGTGGCCGATTACGGCCTGTCGCGCCATGCCCAGATCTATCTGGATTTTTATGCAGGCGTGGCCCGGGGCCGGTAGGGCGTCATCCCGCGTGCGCCAGCCAGGCCCCGGCCGCGACCACCAACACCGCCACCATGTGCTCCACCGCCCCCCCCGTGCGCATGGGCAGGGGCGAGGCGTAACGTGCGGGGTTGGGCCACAGAAGCGGGGCCCCGGACGAGGTCATCCAGTCGGCGGCAAGATGTCCGGCATAGCCCAGGAGGAAGGCCAGCCCGTAGGACGGGCGCGGGCCGTAGCCCGCCGCAGAAAGCCCGAACAGCGCCACTGCGACCAGCCCCAGCGCCGCCAGGGAATGGGTGAACCCCCGGTGTCCCAGCAGGAGCTTGAGGGGGTGGGCGATGACCGCCAGTTTTTTGCCCAAAAGGCTCTGCGGCTCGTCCAGGTCCGGGGCCAGACTGCCCAGGACGGCCATGCCCAGGATCTCCGGGGTGCGTCCCAGAACCGAGGGAAACAGGTGGTTGACGCCAAGCGCCAGGACGCAGCCGATGGCCGCGTGGGTGTAGCCCATCATGTGCGATATGCCTTTTGCGGGGCGCCCGTGCCGCCGGACGCTGTTGTCGAAGGCCAGGATGATGCCATGAATCGGCCCGCGAGGCAAAACCGCCTCGGGCCTGAGGCTGCCGACAAAGTTAATGGCCTCGAAAATCGTCAGCCGGTCGCAGCGCAGCCGCGCCATAAGTGACCGATTTCCTGGTGTTTTCGCCAGGATGCGCAAAGCCCCGGTTCCAAAGAACCGGGGCTTTGTCATCAACCCGAGGCCCGTCCTGGCGGGCGGGCCTTAGCGTCTTTCAGGGTCGATCCAGCCTACCGCGAGGCCAGGGGCGCATCGAAGCGCAGAATCCACAAAAAGCCCGGCTCGCCCGAGGCCTTGATCCCGAATTTCGTGGGCGTCTCCTTGCCCTTATAAAGCATCTTGCCCTCGCCCGTGAGCACGTACTTGCCCGGGGCGTCCACCTTTTTGCCGTCCTCGTCCGTGGCCGGGTCGGCCACGGTCAGGGCCAGGCCGAAGTCGTTGTCCGAGGACACGGCCAGGGTTTTTTCGTCCACCAGGGCGATGCCCTCGGCCTTCTCCGCCGTCCAGCCCAGGTCCACCAGATCGACCAGCCGGGTCGTTTTGGCCGGGGTCACGCCCATGGCCGCAAGCGCCGCCAGGTCCGCCGCCGATTCCAGGGGCTTGCCGTCCGGGGCGGTCTTTCCGGAGATGTCCGTGGCCCCGGCGATGTCCACCAGATACAGGACGTTGCGCATCTTGCCGTCCTTGCCCTTGGCTTGCTCAACCAGCACGAATTTGGTGTCTGACACGGCCTGCATGCCGCCGATCTTGGCTGCGGCGCTGGATTTGTAGGCGTCCACGTCATGGGGGTAGGCCAGGGTGCGCACCGCGCCCGTGGCCGGATCGAGCTCCACCAGCCGGATGAACGGGGCCTTGGAGGCCTTGAGGTCGCCCTCGTTGTCCAGGATGGACTGCACGGCGGCCACCACCTTGTTGCCGGGCGTCACGGCCAAGCCCTCGAAGCCCCGGTTGGGCTGGCGCGCGGCCAGTTCCGCCGGAAGGCCCTGGCCCGGGGCGTATTTCTTGCGGATGTTGCCCGTGGCCGGGTCGATATTGATCAAAAACGGGCCGTATTCGTCGCACAGCCACAGCGATCCGTCTTTTTTGTCCACGTCGATGCCCTCGGGGTCGAGGCCCTCGGCGTCGAAGGCCAGCACCTTCATGTCCATGTCCAGGGGCGTCTCGCCCGTGGAGCCCACCGCGCCCTTGTCCAGGGGGCGGCCGGAGATGGGCTTGCCCGAGGCGTCATGGATCTCCTTCACCTCGATGACCTCGGCCTTGCCGCCCGCCACCTTGATTTTGGCGAATTTGGGCACGAACTCCGGGGCCGGAAAGATCTTCGCATCCCTGGGCTTGTCGCCATCCTTGGCCGCATACTTGGGCGAGTCGGCGTTGGGGCCGCGATCCCCCACGGCCCAAAAAATCAGCGCCCCGTCGGGCAAACGTTCGGCAAACGACATGCCAGAGCCCACGCCTAAGGGAAAACCCTCGGGGAATTGGGCCTTGGCCGTTCCCGTGGCCGGGATGTTGAACTGTTGCGGGATGGTGATTTCGTACTTCTCCACCGTCGGTTGCTCTGCCGCCAGGGCGACCTGGGCCGTGAGCGTCAGCGCCGCCAGGCCGGGAATCAAAAATCTGCGCATGGGTGCATGCCTCCACTTTTTTCGGCATTGTGATCCGGCCCGGTTGCGGGCCGGTGACGTATTCATGTCGAATGCGCCGCAGCCTTTTCCCTTGTCTCCGGGCAGTCGCGGGAGTATAGCCGCTTCCCATGGCAGGCGACACTTTTCCCCGTCCCCATGTCTCCCCGCAAACGCGTCATTTCGGCCGAGTCGGCCGCGTGGGGCGCGTTGTCGCGGTTTTGGCCCTGCTGTGGATGGCCAATGCCCAGTCTTCCTTGGCCGCCTCCGGCTACTGGACCATCACCGGCTACCAGTTCGGCCCGGTCGCCGCCCTGGACACGGCCCAGGCCGAGGCCCTCACGGGCAAGCGCCTGTTCATCGACACCGAAACCATCGAATTCGACGACGCCTCCTGCGCCATCGTCCCCACCCTGACCGACCATGACGCCGCAGCCTATTTCGGCGACAATTTCCGCGTCGCCCCCCAAGCCCTGGGGCATATGGCCCCCAAGGTGTTCGTCATCGAAACGGGCTGCACCCTCCCGGGGTTGTCCTCGCTTATTCTTCTCGACGACGGCCGCATGTGCTTCTCCCGCGACGGCGTGTTCTTTTTCCTGGGTGAAGAGCTCGAATAGCCGCCTTCCCCCGCGCCTTCCCCTGGCGGATGTGCGCACACGCCCGCCGGGGGCCGGTTGCCAAATCCATGCCGTTTCTATAACCCTCCCTTGACCTACGGTTTTATGAAAACCCCGTCCGGACACACCGGACTTCCAAGGAGCGCACCATGTCCCACCATGTGCTGATCATCGGCGCGGTCGCCCTGGGACCCAAGGCCGCCAGTCGGTTCAAACGCCTCGATCCCGATTCCTCCGTGACCATGATCGACAAGGATACCCGCATCTCCTACGGCGGATGCGGCATCCCCTATTATGTCTCCGGCGATGTCTCCGATTCCTCGGAACTGACGGCCACCAGCTACCACATGACCCGCGACACGGCCTTTTTCCGCGACGTCAAAGGCGTCGACGTCAAAACCGGGGTCGAGGCCCTGGCCATCGACCGGGCCGCCAAGACCGTGCATGTCAGGGAACTGGCCTCCGGCCGCGAAGAAGACCTGCCCTACGACAAGCTGGTCATCGCCACCGGGGCCTGGCCGCGCCGCCTGCCCGTGCCCGGAAACGAACTGCCCGGGGTCCATCTGGTGGCCAACCTGGACAACGCCGAGTCCATCCGGGCCGCCGTCACCGCCGGAGGCGTGGA
>NZ_JAZHDB010000195.1:0-2477 GCF_036584575.1 Desulfolutivibrio sp. | reverse complement strand
CCCGGCCTGGCTCGGGCTGGCGGGCAGGGCCGGGGTGACGGCGGCGACCGCAGAGTCCCCCGACGCCGACACATGGGCCACCGCCGTGGATGGGGCGTAGGCGGCCGGGGCGGCGTCCGAGGCGGAGCGCAGGTCTTCCTCGCTGGTTTTGTCCAGGACGGGGGTGACCCGATCCCGCTCGCCGGTCTCGACGGCGGCCAGGACCACCTGCCCCGGCTTCACATACTTCCCGGCCAGGGTGGGCTCCATCTGCTCGAACTCCATGCCCACCACGGCCCACTTGTCCTTGTCGTTTTTCTGCCAGTACAGACGCTTGACGCCCTGGGAGATCAGCGACGGGGACCGGTAGAACTGGATGAAATAGGTGACCCAGTAGTCCGGGCCCGCCACGGCGCGTACGTCCTCCACGGCCACCAGGATCCAGGGCAGCTTTTTGAAAAGCCCCTCTTTCTGGTTGCGGAAGGCGGAAAACGGCTGCCCCTGGGAAATGGCGAACTTCTGGGGATCGTGCCATTCGAAAAAGGCCTCGGATTTGGATTCCCAGGCCTTGGCCCAGGCATGGGTGGCGGCCACCACCTCGTCCGCCTCGCGGGCGATGGTCTCGGGGGACTTGTCGAGACTGACGCGATTGCCGATGATCACGGGCATGCGCAGTTCCAGCTTGGTGTCCAGGCCCCGGATGTCAGGGGTGTTGAGGGCCACGCAGCCCTTGGTCTCGTAGGGGGTGATGGTGTTGCCCCGGCCGTGTATCCAGATGCCGTGGCCGGTCTTGCCCTTGATGATGTCCACGGGATTGGGGAAATTCAGCGGAAAGGCCAAGTCGCCGTACTGCTCCCAGTCAAGCCCCCCGTCCAGGCGCGAGGTGATGAAATAGACGCCCTCGGGGGTGCGCAGATCGCCTTCCTTGAGCTTATCGCCAAGGAGCAGCCCGGTGGTGCAGGGGATTTTCTCCACCACATGCAGGGGGCTTTTGCGCTCAAGCAGAAAAAACATCTGGGAATTTTTATCGATGGCCACAAACCGTTGCGGGCCCTTGTCGGAATCGGTCAGGGGGGCCTGCCACCCCTCGCACCGTCCCGTCGACGGGAAAAGGCTGAGCGCGAGAACTATGGCTACAAGCGCTGTGCGCATTATCCAGCCTCGTGCGACGCGCTTCCAGCCGCCAGAAGATCACGTCGGGTGAAGATGGCCCGCAATCCGAATCCCCGCGCGGCAAGGGTGTCCACGCCGCCTTCCTCACGGTCCAGCACGCAATGGACGCCCGCCACCACCAGACCCGCGTCCGTCACCCGGTCGATGACCTTGATCAACGTGCCGCCGGTGGTCACCACGTCTTCCAAAAGGACCACCCGATCACCGGGCGCAAAATTGGCCATGCCCTCAAGGTACTGGTTCGTGCCGTGCCCCTTGGGGCTTTTGCGCACGATGAACCCCGGCAGCGGCCGTCCCCGAACCTGGGACACCACCGACACCGCCGTCACCAGGGGATCGGCCCCAAGCGTCATGCCGCCAACCCCGGCAATGTTCTCGGGCAGCATGTCCAGGAACAAATTCCCCAGCAGATACGCGCCCTCGGGATGCAGGGCCGTCTGTTTGCAGTCGAAATAATAATCGCTTTTCTTGCCCGAGGTGAGAACCACCTCGCCCTCGATGTAGGATTTCTCCAGGAGCAATTGCGCCAGTCTAGCTTTCATGGTCATGCCCGGATGTCCCTCGTGAAACGGCCCGCAAAGCATATCCTTGCCCCATTCTCCGCTTCACCATTATAAAAGTCCCTTGCGTTTGAAAAGCTCTTTCCTCAACAATTCCTGGCTGGATGCTCCTGTTTCTCCGGGTTGCCGTCCGGACGGCGCTGGGGCTGCCGCCCAACTCCCTGCCGGGTGGGGGGGACAACGTCCCCCGGCCCATGAGGTTTCAGTAGTCCGGCCCGGGCAAAATCGCCGGAAAGGCAGGCCGGATCAGGCGAAAACCCGGGAGAACACCATGTCCTCATGGCGCAGGTAATAGGCCGGGTTGAAGAGGTCCGAAAGGTCGGCATGGTCGAGAAGGGTCGCGATTTCAACGTCCTCCCGCACGGCGTCGGGGAACTGGGTCTTTTCGTTCCAGCAGCGCATGGCGATGCGTTGCACGAGTTCATAGGCCTTCTGGCGATCCATGCCCTTCTCGATGAGGGCCAACAGCACGCGCTGGGAATAAAACAGCCCGAAGGAGGCCTCCATGTTGCGCCGCATGTTGTCGGCCTTGACCACAAGCCGCGTGAGGATGCCTGTCAGCCGGGACAGCATGTAGTCCACGAGGATGGTGGAGTCGGGCATGATGACCCGTTCCACCGAGGAATGGGAAATGTCGCGCTCGTGCCACAGGGCCATGTCTTCCATGGCCGCCAGGGAATTGGAGCGCACCAGCCGGGAAAGGCCGGTCAGGTTCTCGGCGGAGATGGGATTTTTTTTATGCGGCATGGCCGAGGAACCCTTCTG
>NZ_JAZHDB010000194.1:0-48448 GCF_036584575.1 Desulfolutivibrio sp. | reverse complement strand
CCCCGGCCTGGTAGTCCCCGCCCCCCTTTCGCCCCGGCCTGCGGGGACGTGCTCCCGCCCCTGTCCGCCCCGCCTACCCGCTTCGCGGAAGTCCCGGCCTGCGGGGACGTGCTCGAAGTCGGCCTGCGCCGCGTCCGTTCGTGCGCCAAAAACCGCCAACCCGGCCGTATCCCCGCTTTTTTCCCCGGAGAGGCTTTACGCCACGGCCCGCCGGGTTTATCTTTACCCATTGCCCTCGCATCACTGAACCGCCACCCTGGAGGAAACCGCCGTGTGTCTTGCCGTTCCCATGGAAATCATCGCCATTGCCGATAACGTCGCCGACGTGGAAATAGGCGGCGTCAAGCGCCAGGTCCGCCTGGACATCATCGACGAGGCCCCGGCCATCGGCGACTACGTCATCGTCCACGCCGGATTCGCCCTGCGCCGCCTGGACCGCGCCGACGCCCTGGAGACCATCAAGCTCTTTCAGGAAGGGCTCAACCTTGAACTCCTTTGACGCCTTCAAGGATCCGGCCCTGTGTCGCAGCCTTTTGGCGCGGCTCACGCAGGAGGCCCAAACCCCCGTGCGCTTCATGGAGGTCTGCGGCACCCACACCGTGGCCATCTTCCAAAGCGGCCTGCGCTCGCTTCTGCCGGAGACCATCACCCACCTGACCGGCCCGGGCTGTCCCGTGTGCGTCACCCACGAGTCCGAAGTCGCCGCCTTCCTCGAACTGGCCGCCCGCGACGACGTCATCGTGGCCACCTTCGGCGACCTCATGCGCGTACCCGGCCCGAAAGGCGCAAACCTCAAGACCGCCTCGGCCGAAGGGGCCAGGGTGGAGGTCGTCTATTCGCCCTTCGACGCCCTGGCCCTGGCCAAGGCCAACCCGGATCGCAAAGTCGTCTTTTTGGGCATCGGCTTCGAGACCACCGCGCCCACCGTGGCCGCCACCATCCGGCTGGCCCGGGAGCAGGCCCTCGACAATTTCCTGGTCATGAGCTTCCACAAGCTCGTGCCCCCGGCCCTGCGGGCGCTTTTGGCCGACCCCGAGGCCAGGGTGGACGCCTTCATCCTGCCCGGACACGTTTCGGCCGTCATCGGCGTCGACCCCTACGCCTTCCTGGCCACGGAATATCGCGTGCCCTCGGTCATCACCGGGTTCGAGCCCCTGGACATCCTCCAGGCGCTTCTGCACATCGTGCATATGCGCCGGGACAACGCCCCGGCCGTCATCAACCAGTATTCCCGGGTGGTGCCCGAACACGGCAACCAAAAGGCCCTGGCGGTTATGGCCGAGGTCTTCACCCCCGTGGACGCCCTGTGGCGCGGCCTTGGCGTTTTGCCCCAAAGCGGGCTGGCCATCGCCGAGCCCTATGCCGCCTTCGACGCCTTCAAGGTGCTGGGCATCACCCTCAAGGACCATCCTCCTCTGCCTGGGTGCCGCTGCGGCGAGGTGCTCAAGGGCAAGATGGCGCCCAACGAGTGTCCGCTGTTCGCCAAGGCCTGCACCCCGGCCACGCCCGTGGGGCCGTGCATGGTGTCCACCGAAGGCGGCTGCGCGGCGTATTACAAGTATCGGTTGGACGCGTAGGAGACGCACACTATGTCAGGACGACTTCTTTTGGATCACGGCAGCGGCGGCAAGGCGTCGCAACGTCTGGTGTCCGAGATGTTCATGCGGCATTTCGACAACGAGATTTTACGCGTCATGGACGACGCGGCGTATTTGGACATATCCGGGCCGCTGGCGGTGAGCACGGACTCGTTTACCGTGGACCCGATCTTTTTCCCGGGCGGCGATATCGGGGCGTTGGCTGTACACGGAACAGTGAACGATGTGTCCATGCTCGGGGCCACGCCGCTTTTTCTGACCTGCGGATTTATTCTGGAAGAGGGGCTGGATCTGGGGGACTTGGAACGCATCGTGGTCTCCATGGGCCATGCCGCGCGTGAGGCCGGGGTGCGCATCGTGGCCGGGGATACCAAGGTCGTGCCGCGCGGTGCGGCGGATAAAATATTCATCAACACCACGGGCATTGGCACGGTTCGGGTGAACCCTGCCCCGAGCGGCCATCGGGCCGTGCCGGGAGACGCGATACTTTTGACCGGCAGCATGGGCGACCATGGCTTGGCGATCCTGTCCACGCGGCAGGGATTGTCCTTTGAGTCGCCGGTGGTCAGCGACTGCGCCTCGCTGAATTTTTTGGTGGGCAAGGTGCTGGACGCCGTGCCGGACGTGCATGTGCTTCGCGACCCGACGCGCGGCGGACTGGCCACGACGCTCAATGAGATTGCCGGGCAGTCGGGCGTGGGGTGCTTTATCGAGGAGTCGCGCATTCCGGTGGACCCGGCCGTGGCCGGGGGCTGCGCCGTCTTGGGGCTTGACCCGCTGTATCTGGCCAACGAAGGCAAATTCATCTGCATCGTACCCGAGGCCGACGCCGAGGCGGCCCTGGCGGTGATGCGGGCCGACCCGCTTGGGCGCGGGGCCTGCCGCATCGGCGAGGTGCGGGCCGACTATCCGGGCAAGGTGGTGATGACCACGCCCCTCGGCGGGCAACGGCTTTTGGGGATGCTCGAAGGGGAGCAGCTGCCGAGGATTTGCTAATCGTTCACGCGTAAGGGCTATGAAAAACGACAGGCACATTGTCAGCTATACGGCGGAGGAGCTTCGCGCCAAGCGTGCTGAAAGCCGCACCGACCTGCGCCGACTGGACGCGACCACGGACGCCGATGTGGAGCGGCTGGTGGCGTCCGACGCCGACGAGACCGCCCTGGTCCCGGACTGGACCAGGGCGAGGCTGGTCGTACCCGCATCGAAAGAATCCGTCCGGCCGTAATCTCCACGCCGACCCTCCGGGCCTTTTTACGGCGGCCCGGCCGCGCCACGATCATCCTTCCGCTTTCTTCGTCTCCGACAGCTCCCGCTGGTAGAACACCAGATCGATATCCCGGGGCCGGACGCCGCATTCGGAAACAAGCGCGTGCATCTGGCCCCGGTGGTGCGTCTGGTGGTTGAAGAAATGCGCCGCCATGGCCGCCAGGGGCAGGGCCATGGGGCGGCCGTCCATGGCGTGGTAGTGCAAAAGGCCCGTCAGCCGGGCCGGGTCCAACTCCTGGGCGAAGGCCACGATGCGGGCGTCCTCGGCCCGGCGCGCGGCCAGCAGGTCCGCAAACCCGGGATAGGGGATGGTGTCGATGGCTGTGGGGCTGTCTCCTGATCCGGTAAAACGAAAGAGCCACGCCCTGTCGGCCAAAAGCACATGGTTGGCGATGCCCGCCAGGGAGCCGAAATTCACGGGCCGGGGCGCGGCCCAGTCTTCGGGCGACAGTTCGGAAAGATGTTCGAAGAGCAGGGCGTTGGCCCAGGCGTTGTACCCGGCCAGGGTGACGAAAAGGTTCTTCATGTCGCGCCTCCTGATATTGTGAAAGAGACTGGATGGCGGGGCCGTGACACGTCGTTTTGCGCAACGGGCGTATTGACGCCTCTCCCCTTGGGGTGCATTTTCCCCCAAACACAAGGAGTTCGTCATGCCTACCCAATTCGCCCACACCAACATTGTCGCCAAAGACTGGAAAACCCTGGCTAGGTTCTATGAAATTGCACTGGGCTGTACGCCTATGCAACCCGAACTCGTCCTTTCCGGAGAATGGCTTGACGAACTGGTCGGCCTGTCCGGATGCAGCCTGCACGGCATCAATCTGCGCGTGCCCGGCCACGGCGACACCGGTCCGATGCTTGAAATCCTGACCTACGAGGAGATGCCCGAAGGCCCGGTCATGCATGCCAACACCCCGGGGATGGCCCATCTGGCCTTTTCCGTGGACGATGTGGAGGCGGCGGTCAAGGCCTTTGTGGCCAACGGCGGCAGCCTTGTGGGCAAATCCATCGTGAAAGAGGTTCCCGGCGTGGGGCGGTTGTCGGCAGCCTACGCCCGTGATCCCGAGGGCAACATCGTGGAGCTGATGCGCTGGGACTAGCGGGTCGCCCGGTGAGCCGGGTGAGGATTTCCACTCGGAAACGTTCAATGATTTTGCAGGCGTGAGGCCGCGCGGCGCGGATCATGCGGCAGTGAGGCGCGGGCGCATGTCGCGGGATATCCCGGCGGCGTGCGCCCGGTCTTCGTGTTATGCGGGCGCTCGATGTGCCTGAGGGATGTGTCAGGCGCCGCTTGCCGCAAACCCATGCGGCCTATCCCACAAGTGACGCCAGACAAAGCGACAGGAATATCCATGGCAATCGGATGCCAAGGCCGGCAAAGGTCAGGTATGTCCCCAGCCGGGTTCCGAAGACGGCGACGTTTGCGGAAAAGAAATACGAAAAGGTGGAAAACACCACGTTTCCCAGGGCGGCCAGCATGAGAATCCTGGGAATCTGGACCAGGGTGACCAGGGAATCGTCC
Organism: Desulfolutivibrio sp.; assembly: GCF_036584575.1. Lineage (NCBI taxonomy): Bacteria > Pseudomonadati > Thermodesulfobacteriota > Desulfovibrionia > Desulfovibrionales > Desulfovibrionaceae > Desulfolutivibrio > Desulfolutivibrio sp. The sequence goes on along the minus strand of NZ_JAZHDB010000194.1, from coordinate 44,059 downwards.
AGACAGGTGATGGCCGTGGCGTAGCCCACCATGATGTTCGGCAGGGCGGACATGGCGACCAGGGCGCCTTCCGAGGGCACGTCGAACCAGGCCAGAAAAACGTCCGCCCTGTCCATGGCCGACTGCACGGCCGGGACGGCGAGCAGCAACTCCACGGCCAGGAGGCATGGCGCGAAGATGATGGCGATGCGGCAGAACTGGGCCGCCGCGTCACGCAGGACCATGCCCCAGCCGGGCCAGCCGTCTGGGCATGACTCGTCCTGGACATGGGGCTGGCTGTCCGGGAGGGACGCGAACCGCGTCAAAACGACGCCGCAGCAAAAGGTGAGCAGGCTGGCCAGGAGAAAAAGCGCCAGGACCGTTGTCGCCATTTTGAACCCAAGCACGGGATACAGGATGGGCGCTGTGAAAAAGATGTGGAAATACAGGCTGGAGGGGAAAAACCCGATCAAATAGATGCCAAGAATGTTCCGCCTGTGCACGACGCCTTTGCGGGATAAGGACGACAAATAGGCGTTTGCCGAATGCTGGTCCAAAAAGCACAGGGGAAGATAGATCGTGGCGGGGCCGTGGAGGCCGGAAAGGCGGGCCATGGGCGAAAAGACCGCCCGGCAGCGTGGGCCGAATTTGCTGCGGGCCATGAGGCTTCCGGCCAGACAGCCGACAAACATGAACGGCAGGATCATCAGGCACAGACGTGTACCCTGTCCCAGCTCCCGGATGATGATGTCAATCATGGTCGCCGTGCGTGCCGTGCTTGGAGATGGCGGGGCGAGGGCATGCGCTGGGTCACGGCCGCAATGCGCGGCAGCCATTGCGTCGCGCACCAGGACATGCCGCCTGCGCCGGAGCGAACGGCGAGGGCCTGGGCGCGGGGGAGACTGTCCGAAGCGAGGGCGGCGTCACGGACATATCTTTATTCCTTCGGGCCTGACGGGATGTTCTCTGTCGCCGGGCCGGGCGAGGCGGGCGACGCCATGGGGGAAAGGGCTTTCATGACGGTCATATAGCAGATGGGGCTGGCCGTGTCATCACGGCGGGTTTGCGACGGCGAAGGGCGGCGCGTTCCGTGAAACGGTCCCCGGCTGGGTGTCCGTGCCGGGCGTCGCGCGAACCGGAGGCGCGAATAATAATTGGTATTGATTCTGAAGTTCAAAATCATTAGAGTGGGGACATCACGGGCGCAATGGTCGTATCAGCATGAAAATCAACACGTTAACGATCTGAAGGAGTGACCATGGACTACAACGCCATTTTGACCCCGTATGCCAAGGACAAGATCATCAATGTCGTGATCGAGATTCCCATGGGGTCGTCCCACAAGGTCGAATACGATCGGCATAAAAAGATCATGGTGCTGGACAGGGTTGAACCGGCGATCTTCGCCAAGCCCGTGAACTATGGGTTCATTCCAGCGACCCTGGACGACGACGGGGACGAGTTGGACGTGCTTTTCATCACCGACGAGCCCATGCCCGTCGGCGTGGCGGCGAAGGCCAAGGTTCTCGGCGTGCTGGAATTCGAGGACGACAACGAAATGGACCACAAGGTCATCTGCGTTCCGGCCGATGACCGCAATACCGGAAACCGCATCGCCTCGCTGGCCGACCTGGGCGAGCAGTGGAAAAAGAAGATCGAGCACCATTTTGCGCACTACAAGGATCTCAAAAAGCCGGGCACGACCAAGGTCCAGGGCTTTGGCGACGAGGAGAAGGCGCATAAGGTGATCGAGGAATGCATCGAACGCTGGAAGAAGCAATAAGGGCGTCTGCGGTTCGTCGCCGGAAAACGGTTTTTACGACAAAGGCGTCTCCCTGGCCGGACGATCCGTTCGTTCCGGCCCGGGGAGGCGCCTTTGGCGTGGGGTGACCGGGCCGCTAGGGGAGTAGACCGAGCGTGGTCCGGACGTGGTCCGGGCTGCTCGGATCGTTGGCCGTTCATGGGCGGGCGTGGTCCGGGCTGCTTGGAACAGTAACCGTTCATGGGCCGGGCGTGGTCCGGGCGTGACCCGGGTGTGGTTCGGACTGGTCCGCTCATCCCGGTTGCGGTTAGGCCGGGACGTCGTTTCTTCGTCCCGGCGACGAATTTTTGGGCCTGGGCGGGCGAAGTCCCGATGGAGCGGGGTTCGGGCCGCCGGGAATGGTCCCCGAAGGGCAGAGTGGGGCAAGGGCATGCCGCCGCTTGGCGGCCCGTGCCGCCTCTCCCCTTGACGGCCGCCCTTCGCCCGGCGCATCCTGCCGCCGCAACACAAGGAGCGTCCCATGCCCGTCCGCTACGCCCACACCAACATCATCGCCCGTAACTGGCGGTCCCTGGCCGCCTTCTACGAAACGGTCCTGGGCTGCACGCCCGTACCGCCCGAACGCGACCTGTCCGGGGCGTGGCTGGACGCCCTGACCGGGCTTTCCGGCAGCCGCCTGCGCGGCATGCATCTGCGCTTGCCCGGGCACGGCGAGTCCGGCCCGACGCTGGAAATCTTCTCCTACGATGATATGCCCGCCGGTCCGGTCATGGCCCCCAACACCCCGGGGCTGGCGCATCTGGCCTTTGCCGTGGACGACGTGGGGGCCGTGGCCCAGGCTTTTTTGTCCCACGGCGGCAGCCTCGTCGGCGAGGCCATCGCGCGCGACATCCCGGGCGTGGGGCGGCTTTCTTGCGTCTACGCCCGCGACCCCGAGGGCAACATGGTGGAGCTTTTGCGCTGGGACTAGTGCGCCGCACGAGGTCTCAGGGTAGGAAAGCCCCCTTGACCATTCGAGAGTTTTTCAAGTGGGAGACTGCGCGGTGTGGATCGCGCTACGGTGATGCGCGGGCGTATGTCGTAGGAATATCCTGGCGGGGGAAAGGTCATGGGGGGCGCGGTGCGGGTGTTCCCATGGGCGGGCGCGGCAAGCTGGCCGGGTACAGGCGGCGCGGATCGGTGGGTGGGGATTTCTCGAGCCGGAGAGCCACGGCCCGTCCCCGGGGAGGGCCAAAAGGAAACCAAAGAAAAACCCGAACCACTCTTGACTTGTACGGCGGATGCCGTACAGATTGATTCCAGGGCATGAGACTAAACACTTTGCCAGGAGGAATTACCATGCTGGCATTTCAAGCGCATGATGTGGACGAGGGGAAGAAAAGGGTGCGCATGGAACAGCGCCTTTCTTCCGAAGCAAAAGAAATCATTGAAAAAGCAGCCAGACTCCAGGGGATTCCTTTATCTGAGTTTGTTGTAGCAAACTCTGTAATGGCTGCAAGAGAAACGATTTCTAAATTGCAAACAACGATTTTACGGCCAGAAGACGCGGAAGCTTTTATGCTTGCGCTTGAAGATACAACGCCGTGCCAAGAATTGGTGGATTTGTTTACTCTTCATAACGAAGTGACGGCGTCACATGGCCATAAATAAAGAATTTTTAGCAAAAATTGTTATCGAGCCGCTCGATTCTAAACATAAACGAGCGGCTTTTTCATGTGGTGAAACCCGCATTGATAACTATATCAGGCATTCTGCGGCCAACCATGCTAAAAATGATTTTGTCAAAGTGTACGTGGCTTCAAAAACAGACTCAGATATTGTAATCGGATACTATGTACTTGGGCCACATGCTATAGACGCAACTAGTCTTCCTCCCGAATTCATAAAAAAGCTACCAAAATGGCCATTAATATCGGCTATATATCTTTCCATGATAGCAGTAGACAACTCTTGCCAAGGAAAAGGACTAGGTTCGTTTCTTATTGCTGATGCGTTCGAACGATGTATTCAAGCCGCAGATATAATCGGAGGATATTTTATCGTCCTTGACGCAATAAATGAAAAAGCCGCTAGGCTATATCGAAGATGCGGCTTTATTGAACTGTCTTCGCCGCCTCTTCGTATGATTGTAAGCGCAAAGAAAGTTAGAGGAATGATAGCTGCGGCCAAGTGAAGCCTATTGAGACAAAAAGAAAAAGGCCCTCTGAATTGAGTTCAGGGGGCCATTTCTTTGCTATCGTCCTAAATTAAGGATGACAAATTATTAGCTTGGCGTTAATTATTTGCAAACATCAGAAAAAATGGAGAAAGTCATGATGCGGAGCACTTTTTTAGCTGTTTTATTAGGATAGTCTTCGGACAAAGTTCGGGGTAAACGACATCTAAATAAAGGAGAGGCCCCGAAGGCAGTTGCCACCGAACGCTCAATCCTGCTGCGGCCGCCGCAGCCGGAACCATTGCCCGTATTTCTTCGGGGCTTGCCCTTGCCGCCAGAAACGCAAGAAAAACTCGACCCGGATGATGACCGCCGTGCCTTAGAGCGTCACCGCCCCCCCCCGAACCAACCTTCACCGTCTTTCCGGCAGTCGCACTCCCGCCAGCACGCCCCGCCGTCCCCGGCCCGTTCCCTTCCCGGATGAAATGGGCTATGTTTTCCAGGTACCGGTCACGGCGCGCGCGCCGTTTTCAAAAAAACCTTTCCCATCAGGTTGTTCCCCCATATGGCCGATTTCGTCCATCTGCATTGCCACACGGAATACAGCCTCCTCGACGGGGCCATCCGCATCGGCGACCTGGTCAGGACGGCCAAGGAGTTCGGCTGTCCGGCCGCGGCCATCACCGACCACGGCAACATGCACGGCGGTCTGGTCTTCTACGAGGCCGCCAAAAAGGCCGACCTCAAGCCGATTGTGGGCTGCGAGGTCTACGTGGCCAAGGAGCGCATGGGCAAAAAAGACGCCCGCTCCGCCCGCGACGCCGGATGGCACCTGATCCTTCTGGCCCAAAACGATGTCGGCTTCCGCAACCTCCTTAAGCTCGTGACCATGGGCTATTTCGAGGGCTTCCACTACAAGCCTCGGGTGGACAAGGCCGTTTTGGCCGCCCATTCCGAGGGGCTTATCGCGCTTTCGGCCTGCCTCAAGGGCGAGATCAACCAGGCCTTCCTTCGCGAGGGCATGGACGCGGCCCGGGAGCAGGCCAGGCAGTATGCGGCGCTTTTTCCGGATCGCTTTTATCTTGAGCTTCAGGCCAACGATCTGCCCGAGCAGGCCAAAGTCAACGACATGCTCATCGAGTTGGCGCATGAGACCAGGCTGCCGCTGGTGGCCACCAACGACTGCCACTATCTGCGCGCCTCGGACGCCGAGGCCCATGATATTTTATTGTGCATCCAGACGGCGGCCTGCGTGGACGACGAAAAGCGCATGCGCTTCACCACCAAGGAGCTTTATTATCGCTCCCCGGACGAGATGGCCGCCGCGTTCGCCCATGTGCCCGAGGCCATCGCCAACACCTGCGTCATCGCCGAGCGCGTCAATTTATCCCTCGACCTCAAGTCCCTGCATTTCCCGACCTACACCCCGCCCGAGGGCAAGGATCTGGACGAGACCATGGCCGCCATGGCCCGCGAGGGCCTGACGCGGCGGCTGGCCAAGATGCCGGGGGTGGAGGAAAAGAAATATTGGGAGCGCCTGGAGCTTGAGCTCGACGTCATAAGGCGCATGGGCTTTCCCGGCTATTTCCTCATCGTGCAGGACTTCATCAACTGGGCCAAGGCCCAGAACATCCCGGTGGGGCCGGGGCGCGGCTCGGCGGCCGGGTCGCTGGTGGCCTATGCGCTGCGCATCACCAACCTGGACCCGCTGCCGTACGATCTCCTGTTTGAGCGCTTCCTGAACATTGAGCGCGTCAGCATGCCGGATATCGACGTGGACTTTTGCGAACGCCGCCGGGTGGAGGTCATCCGCTACGTCACCGAGAAGTACGGCCGTGACTCCGTGGCCCAGATCACCACGTTCGGCACCATGAAGGCCAAGGCCGTGGTGCGCGACGTGGGCCGGGCGTTGGGCATGACCTTTGGCGAGACGGACCGCATCGCCAAGCTCATCCCGGAAGACCTGAAAATGACCATCGACAAGGCCCTGGCCCAGGAGCCCAAGCTGCGCGAGATGGCCGCCGCCGACCCGCGCATCGCCAGGCTCATCGACGTCTCGCGACGTCTGGAGGGGCTGTGCCGCCACGCCTCGACCCATGCCGCCGGGGTGGTCATTTCCGACAAGCCCATGAACGAATACGTCCCGCTCTACAAAGGGAAAAACGACGAAATCGTGACCCAGTGGGACATGAAGCGGGTGGAGAAGGTGGGCCTGGTCAAGTTCGACTTTCTGGGCCTTAAGACCATGACCGTCATCCATGACGCCCTGGAGAACATCCGGCGAAGCGGCGGGGAGCCGCCGGACCTGGACACCCTGCCCCTGACCGATCCGGACACCTACGAGCTCTTCTCCCGGGGCGACACGGACGGCATCTTCCAGGTGGAAAGCGAGGGCATGCGCAAGTATCTGCGGATGCTTCGGCCCACCTGCTTCGAGGACATCATCGCCATGCTGGCCCTGTACCGGCCGGGCCCCCTGGGGTCGGGCATGGTGGAGCAGTTCATCCGCCGCAAGCACGGCGAAGAGCCCGTGGAATATCCCCATCCGCTTCTGGCCGAGACCCTTGGCCCCACCTACGGGGTCATCGTCTACCAGGAACAGGTGATGAAGATCGCCCAGGTCCTGGCCAGCTTCAGCCTGGGCGACGGCGACCTGCTGCGCCGGGCCATGGGCAAGAAAAACGCGGACGAGATGGCCAAGCAGCGCAGCCGCTTCGTGGACGGGGCCAAACAAAACGGCATCCCCGAGAAAAAGGCCACCGAGATCTTCGATCTCATGGAGAAGTTCGCGGAATACGGCTTCAACAAGTCCCACAGCGCGGCCTATGCGCTCATCTCCTACCATACGGCCTACCTGAAGGCCCACTTCCCCGTGGCCTACATGGCTGCGCTGATGACCTCGGACATCGACAACCAGGACAAAATCCTCAAATACATCGCCGATTGCCGGGAGCGGGAGAGCGAGGTGCTGCCCCCGGACGTCAACGCCGGTCAGGCGGATTTTTCGGTCAAGGACGGCAAGATCCTCTACGGCCTGTCCGGGATCAAAAACGTGGGCCGCGAGGCCATCTTCGAGATCGTGGCCGAGCGCGACAAAAACGGCCCCTATACCTCGCTTCTGGATCTGGCCAGCCGGGTCAACCTGCGCAAGGTGACCAAACGGGTGCTGGAATACATGATCAAAAGCGGGGCCTGCGACGGCTTTGGCTGCACCCGGTCCGGGCTTTTCGCGGGGCTGGACCAGGCCGTGGCCATCGGCCAGAAGCGGGCCGCCGACCGGGCCACCAACCAGCTCTCGCTTATGGCGCTTATGCCGACCAAGCCCGCGCCCACCACCGGGCTTGGCGTCGACTGCCCCGAGGCCACCCTGTCGGAATGGGGCCACGAACAGAAGATGGCCTTTGAGAAGGAGGCCCTGGGGTTCTATCTCACGGGGCATCCGCTGCTGGCGTACATCCGCGACATCCGGGCCATGCGCCTGCCGTCGCTTGTGCAGTGCGCCGACCTGTCGCCGGGAACCGAGGTCAAGGTGGCGGCCATGGTGGTGTCGCTGAAGGAAATCGTGACCAAAAAGGGCGGCAAGATGGCCTTTGGGCTGGTGAAGGACTTAACCGGCGAGGCCGAGATCACCTTTTTCCCCGAGGTCTTCGAGAAGTCCCGGGATCTCTTGTCCGTGGACGCCCCCCTCTGCATCACCGGAAAGATCAGCACCTACGAGGGCGGCGGGGGCGACGACGGCAAAAAACTGGTCAAAATCGAGGCGGCGGCCGTGGAGCATCTGTCCAAGACCGCCAACGACAGCGCCGATCCGGTGCATGTGCGGCTTGACGCCTGCGGCGGGGGCGAGCTTTCCCTTTCCGGGTTGGCCCCCATCCTGGCCAAATATCCCGGCAACTGCCGGGTGCATCTGGTCATCGTCTACCCCAGGGCCGAATGCCGCCTGCGCTTCGGCGACGCTTTTTGCGTGCGCCGCTGCCCGGATCTGCGCCAGGAGCTCGACGAGTTCGAGGCCTCCTGCCGGGACGCGGCCGTGGCCGCGGCCGGGAAACATGTCGCCGCCACGGATCTGGCCGGAGGAAATACCCGATGAGTGCCGCACCGTTTGCATCCGATGGCCGGGGCCTCTACCAGCTCACGGTGAGCATGGATTTCGCGGCGGCCCACTGTCTGCGCCACTACGGTGGCCCCTGCGAGAATCTGCACGGCCACAATTTCGCCGTGGAGGCCGTGGTTTCGGGCAAAAAGCTCGAACCCAAGGTGGACATCCTCATGGATTTCAAGGAACTCAAGAACCGGCTGGGCGCGGTGGTGGCCGAACTCGACCATCGCCACTTAAATGAGCTGCCCGTTTTCCAAAAACGCAACCCGTCCTCGGAGCTTCTGGCCCGCTATATCTTCGAAGGGCTGCGGGAGAGGCTGGCCGACGTCCCCCAGGTGACGCTTATAAGCGTCTCGGTGTCCGAAAAGGCCTCGAGTAAGGCCACCTATATGGAGCCCGCAGGCTGATGCGTATTGTGATGCAGCGGGGAAAGAAGCGCCGCCGGGGCCTGCCTGTTGACGGCGCGGGATTTTTGGCGAAATGATCCGATACATGGAAGCTACGCACGGGCCTTGCCCGCATCCCGGTTCAAACGCGTCCGCTGTCGGGGGACGCCCATGATCCGCCGCACCTTTGCGGCCCACTCCGCACCCGAGCAAAGCCGTGGGCTGGCCAGGGAGGTGGTGGGTTTTCTCGGGCAGTATCTTGCCGACCAGAACATCCTGCACGACCTGGACATCATGCTCACCGAGGCCTGCGCCAACGTGGCCCGCCATGCCTATCGCGGCGGGGAAGGGCGGCTGGAGGTGCGGCTGGCGGTTTCTCCCGGAGAGAGCGTGGACCTGGAGATCGTGGACTGGGGGTACGGGTTCGAGGGCCCTGTGCGGTTCGTGAATCCCGCGCCCGAGGCCGAGGGCGGCCGGGGACTGTTCATCATCTCCCGGCTTTCCGATGCCGTGGCGGTTCGCTCCGAGGGGCAGGAAAACATCGTGGCCATTCATAAGAAAATAGGGAAAACTTCGTGGAAAAGCTGACGGTTTCGCGTGGAAAAAACGCCTTGTATTTCAAATACGACGGCGAAGTCACCCTGGACGTGACCCCGGAGCTCAAACGCCACCTGGAGGCGGAGCTGGCCGACAACGAGGTGGCGGCGGTGGTTTTGGATCTGTCCGGGGTGGGCTTTATGGACAGTTCCGGCATCGGCTTTCTGGTGTCCGTGAACACCCGCATGCGCAGCATCGGGAAGGCCTGCTACCTGTGCCGGTTAAGCCCGAAAGTCCGAAAGACCCTGGGGCTTGTGCAACTGTTGTCGTATTTTCAGGTGGTTGAAAACGAAGAGGACGTGGCGGCGCTTTTGTCCTGAAAACGCCTGTTCCGCGCCCCGGCATATGGACCGCGCCGCGCATGACCGATCCCTGGCCCTATGAGGCGGCGGCCGTCAGCCACGACGGCGCGCTCACGGACATCCGGCTGACCCAGGCCGGAAAAACTCGCCATCTTTTCGGCCGAAGCGCCCGCAGCGGCGAATTGCGCCTCCTGGACAGCCTTGCCGCAAAATCCCCCCTTGTCGCCTCCTCCGGAGGGTCAGCCGTGTTGCCGGTGCTCGTCGGGTCCGGGCTGGGCCATGCCCTGGCCGCCCTGCTCGGGGACGCCCCGGCCGTCGCCGCCCCCCCTGTGCTGCCGCGTCTGGCGGTGGTGGACCGCGAGGCCCCGCTCCTGGACATCACGGGGCTTGACCGGGCCGCCGCCGCCGATCCCCGGGTGGTGTGGTTCGACGACCCGGACCCGGAGGCGGTCCTGGCCGCGATTGACGCGCTGTGCGCCACAACGGGGCGCGTCCCCGTCCCCCTGGTCCTGCCCGCCTACCAGCGCCTGGACCCCGGCTATTACGGGGCCGTCCTGCACGGGCTCAACTCCCGGACCCGGGCCGCCGCCCCGGCCGCCAGACCCGGCCGCGATCCTTTTTCCGCCTGCCGGTATCCCCGCTTTGCCGGGGATGCGCCCCGGGTGTTGCTTCTGAGCTCACGGCTTTTTCTCTCTGGCGAGGTCGTGGCCGCCTGCGGCCGCCTGGGCGTGCCCTGCCGGTATGCCCAGGTCGGCGCGGACGAACTGGACGCCGAGGCCTTCCTGGCCCGGGTCGCGGCGGACGTGGCCGATTTCCGGCCCGATTTCATCCTGACCTTCAATCATTTGGGCCTGGATCGCGAGGGGTACCTCACGGATCTGTTGTCCCGCCTGGAACTGCCCCTGGCCTCCTGGTTCGCGGACAATCCGGAACTGATCCTGGGAAACTACGTCCGGCCCTTCCCGAGCCATGCGGCGGCCTTCACCTGGGACGCGGACACCGTGCCCTTTTTGGCGCAAAGCGGCTGCGGCAACGTCTTCCACCTGCCCCTGGCCGCCGACGTGACCCGCTTTCGGCCGAAAAAGGACCGTGATCCCGGCCATGCCCTGGCCGCCAGGGTGTCTTTCGTGGGCAACTCCATGCTGGCCAAGACCCGGACGCGGCTGGCCCACGCCGCGCCCCATCCCGATCTGGCGGCAAAGCTGTCGGACATCGCCTGCGGTTTCGGCCAAAGCCCCGATCGATCCGTGCCCGCCTTCCTGGCCTCCCGGCATCCGGATATGCTTGCCCATTACCAATCCCTTTCCGGCCCCGACCGCACCCTGGCCTTCGAGACCGCCGTGGTCTGGGAGGCCACCCGCCTGTACCGACGGGACTGCCTGGCCCGGGTCATGCCCTTTTTCCCCACCATCGTGGGCGACGCGGGCTGGCTGGAAACCTTTGCAGACGAGGGACGCCGGTGGCGGCGGCTGCCGGAGATGGCCTATTACGACCAGTTGCCCGATTTTTATCCCCGCAGCGAGGTCAACCTCAACATCACCAGCCGCCAGATGAAGGGCGCGGTCAACCAGCGGGTTTTCGACGTGCCGGCCTGCGGCGCGTTTCTTCTCACCGACCGTCAGGAACAGATGGACGCCCTGTTCGATCCGGACCGGGAATCCGCCATCTATGCCCACCCGGACGAACTGCCGGACCTGGTCCGCCATTATCTGGGGCGTCCCGACGAACGTCGCCGCATCGCCCTGGCCGCCAGACGCCGCATCCTGGCCGAGCACACCTACGACCGGCGCATGGAGACGCTTTTTGCCGTCATGCGCCGCCTTTTCGCCACAGGATGAGCCATGGATGTCTTCGCGCCCGTCTCCACCGTTCCCGAACCCCTGCTGCGCGCCCTGCTGGTGGGCGGCGACGGCAGTCCTGAGCTTGTCCGGGCCGCCGCCCTGGCCGAGGCCCTGGCCGATGGCCCGGCAGCGGGGCAGGGCGGCATGCCGCCCCAGGAACTGCATCGTCTGGCCTGCGACCTGCGACAGGCCGCCTGGGAGGCCGACCCCCTAAACGGTTCCCTGGCCGCCTCCGTCCTGGCCCTGGACGTCGCCCGGCCCTTCCTGGACGAGGCGCGCCGCCGCGTGCTGGCGGCCGTGTCCGGCCAGGACAGGCCGCCCGCCGATGTCCGCTATTTTGCCCGGCTCCTGGAACGGCGCGAGCACGACAAGACCATGGCCTTCCTGTTCGGCCGCCTGGAGGCCGAGCCCGGCAACCTCCACTGGCTGCGCCACCTGGCCTCCCTGGCCCTGGCGGCCGGGGATTTCGACGCCGCCGCCCGGGCCTCCGCCCATCTACGTCATAGCCCGCTGGGCGTCCTGGCCCCGCTGGCCTTTCTGGCGGATCGCATCGATGCCGACGCGGCCTTTTTGCACCACGACTTCGCCCTGGCCGAACGCCAGTATGCCGCCGCCAGCGCCGTCCTCCCCATGGGGGCGACGCGGACACGCCGGGCCGAGGCCCTGCTGCGGCTGGGACGTCGCGACGAGGCCGTCTCCCTGCTCGGCCGGGATTTCGCCACGCATCCGTTCAATGTGACCACGCTTTTGCGCCTGCACGACCTGGCCCTTGGCCTGGACCGGACCAGGGCGACCCTTCCCGGCGCTCTGGCCCTTTTGCTCTATACCTGCAACAAGGCCGCCGATCTGGACAACACCCTGGCCAGCCTGGCCGGGGCCGACCTGTCCTTCGCCCTGGGAACGCGCATCGTGGTTCTGGACAACGGGTCCGCCGACGCCACGGCCGACGTGGTCACGGCCTGGATCGACCGGCTGGGTCCGGATGTGCTTTCGCGGGTCGATCTGCCGGTCAACATCGGGGCGCCTGCGGCCCGCAACTGGCTGGCGCGCCATCCGGCGACCCAGGGTGCGGCCTATGCCGCCTACCTCGACGACGACGCCGATGTCCCCCGGGATTTCCTGGGCCGACTCGCCGCCGCCGTCCAGGCCTTCCCCAAGGCCGGGGTCTACGGATGCCGGGTGGTGGACGCAGCCCATCCCGCCCACATCCAAAGCGCGGATCTGTTTCTCGAACCCCTGCCCGAGCCGCCCGGCGAACCGGCGTTTTCCCGGGCCTTCGAGATCTCCCGGGCTCATCTGCATTCCCTGGACATGGGCCGCTTTGACTACCTGCGGCCCTGCGCCTCGGTCACCGGCTGCTGCCATCTGTTCTCCACCGCCCTGTTGCGCACGGCGGGCGACTTCGACATCCGCCTGTCGCCCTCCCAATACGACGATCTGGACCATGATTTCCGCTGTCTTTTGGCGGGCCATGTCCCCATCTACCAGGGGCATCTGCGCGTCCTGCACCGCAAGCGCACGGGCAGCCAGGGCCGACCCGGCGGCAGCCAGTATTCCACGGGCTTCGCCAACCAGTTCAAGCTGCACCAGTTCTATTCCCGGGATCAGTTCGCGGCCATGGCCGAGGCCGCCTTCCAGGCCGCCCGCCTGGACGCCGCCGTCAAATGGACCTGGATTGCGGAACAGGTGCATGTCCCGGCTGCCGCGCCGGGCCAGGCGGGGGGGCAGGCGTGAGGATTCTGGTCTTCCAGATGCAGCGGATGGGCGACCTGATCCTGTCTTTCCCGCTGTTTTTATGGCTGACCCGGGCCTATCCGGGGGCGGCGATCCGGGTGGTGGGCGAACCTGGGTTTTTCGGGCCGCTGTCCGCCCTAGGCCCGGCCGTGGACTATGTGGGCTGGGATGGCGGCGGCCGGGTCGCGGCCCATGAATATGACATGGTGATCAACCTGAGCCATCGACCCGAGGCGGCGGAATTGGCCGGGAAGGCCGCCGCGCCGCGCAAGGCGGGCCTGGTCATGGAGGAGGGCGGCGTGCTCAGGATGCACGGGGACTGGCAGCTCTACCGGGCCTCGCTGGTGCGCAACAATCGCCACAACCGCTTCCACTGGGCGGACCTCAACGCCCTGGACGTGATTCCCCGGGAGATGATCGCGGCGACGCGCTGGGACGCGCCGCGCCAACTGGCGGGGCAGGATGGCCAGGTGGGGGTGTTTCTCGGCGCCAGCCAGCCGGAAAAGCGTCCGGATGCGGCCTTTTGGGGAAGCCTGGCCCGGGAACTGGCCCGGCGGGGGCTTAGGCCGGTGCTCCTGGGAGGTCCGGCGGAACGGGAGCTTGGCCGGGAGGTCAAGCGGCTGTGCGGCGGGGCGGCCCTCGAATATTGCGGGCGGCTGGGGCTGGCCGAGCTGGCCAAGGTGTTGCAGACCTTTCATCTGCTGATCACCCCGGATACCGGTCCCATGCATCTGGCGGCCTGGACTGGATGCCGGGTGCTCAACCTGTCCATGGGGCCGGTGAATCCCTGGGAGACGGGGCCGTACCAGCCGGGGCATTTCGTCTTGCGGGGTGCGGTGAGTTGCCGGGGCTGCTGGGAATGCTCCCGGTCGCCCATGCCGTGCCGTGCGGCCTTCGATCCGGCCCGGGTGGCCTATGCCGCCTGGCGCATGGTGCGGGGGGAGAGCCGACGTCTTGCCGGGACTGCCGGGACTGCCGGGACGGGGCTGTCGGGGATGGATCTTTTCCAGGTGGCCCGGGATGATCGGGGATTGTACCGGCTTGAGGCCGTTTCCGGACGGCCGTCCCTGGCCGGGGAGGCCCTGGGAAGGTTTTGGTCGGAGATGTTCGGGCATTTTTTCGGCCTCGGAGATATTTCCCGGCCGCACAGGGCATGGGATGAGCTGGCGCGCAGCCTGCCCCGGCTGGCCGCGGCCTTTGTCCGAACCCTGCCGCGCCTGGGGGGATTTTTGCGGGCCGGGATATCGGGGCGGGGGGATTTTTCCGACGAGTCGTTTTGGGCCGGATTTCCTCCCTTTGTGCGCCCCTTGACCGGATACCTGCACCTCTTTTTGCAAAACGGCGATTTTTCCAGCGAGGCGGGGCGGATATGCCTGGAGAGGGTGTCCTGGGTGGCGCAGGCGACGTCCGGTCCTTCCGGCCTCCCTCCCGGCTGAGGGAAAAAAGTGCCCCGATGGTGGGGAGCGCGATTTGAAATGGCCTGGAATTCCAGGCTATTTTTTTTGGAACGGCTCTTGAAGTTTCTTTGCCCCAGGAGACCGACCATGCAGATTTTGCCCTCATCAGACGAAACTCGAGCCAAGGCAGGGCTTGAGACCCTCGGCGGGCTTGACCCCCAGGCCTATCGCAAGCAGGCCAACGCCTTCAGTTCGTATTTCGACGCCTGCCTGAACGAAACCACCGATTCTTCAGGACAAAATATCGCCACGACCAGTCGCAAGAGCGAATCTTCCGCCAACGCGGCCAACACGGCCACCCTGGCCACCTCCGGGCTGTTGTCCGCCGGGCTCGGAAATGTGGTTTCCGATCCCACCAACGTGCGCATGACCAAGGAAGATTTTGCCCAACTCAAGGCCAGCCTCTCCAAGAGCGGGATCAGCGACAAGGATATCGAGGAGCTTGAGGCCCGGATCGACACCCCTCAGGGACTGACCTGGGGCTCGTTTATGACGTTTTTGCAGGACAAGATCGTCGCCAGCCAGCCTAGCGCCCTGAGTGCGGAGAGCAAGCGCCAGGTGCAGAGCTTTCTGGGCAAGATCGGGTTTACCCCCGGCGAATCGTCCCAGTTGATGACGGAACTGGAGCAGGGACAGACCACCAAGGCCTGGAGTTCCATCTCCTCCAAGCTTTCGTCCCTGTCTGCCGAGACCACCCTGACCGTCACCCCGGGGGAGGCCCAGGCCCTGGCCCAGGCCTTGGGATTGTCCACGAGCGCTCAGACCCGGTTGTCGGAACTTTTTTCCCGTCTTGAGGACAGCGAACTGGTCGGTCGGGACATCAAGACCGCCCTTTTGGCCATCACCGCCGAGGTTAAGGATCAGGCCGCGACCGAGAGCAAGGCCCTGGCCGGGATGAAGGAACTGGCCTCCCAGGTGTTCGTGGCGGCGCAGAAGCGGGAATTTGGCCAGACCCTTTCCGATTCCCGGGAGGATCAGGTGGCCAGAAAGGCCATGTTGGCCCGGGAAATGGCCTCGCGCGGGGCCGATGAGAACGACGGGAGCACGTCGTCGGGCACGAAGAGCGTGGCCGATCTGGGCTTTGCCTTCACGGAAGAGGCCGAGGCCTCGACCAAGACCGCCAAGGGGCAGGCCCAGAGCGCCACGGAAGGCCAATCGGTCGCCCAAAAGCGCGTGACGTTGTCCGAGGACAGCCAGGGGGCCGATCCTCAGGGTCAGTCCGGCGCATCCGGAAACGGGAAGGGCTTTTTGGGGAATGGGAGCGCAAGCGGAAACCAGAACGGGACCACGGACGAACGGAGCGCGAAGGAACGCGCCACGGCGAGCCGGGAACAGGCAGGGCTTGGCGACACGAAGGCCCAGAAGGATTCCGGCGCGTCCTCAACGGATGCCGACTGGACGGGATTTTGGAGCAAGATCGGCCTGGATGCCAGCGCGACCAAGCATTCGGGGACGGAGGCGACGCTTACGGACGCCTTGGCGGGCATCACTTCCTCCCAGGTCTCCCCGCGCATGGCCCAGGCAGAAAATTCCCAGAGCACGAATTCTTCCGTCTCTTCCGACGTGCTGCGTCAGGTCGAGAACGGGATGCTCAAGAACCTGGGGCAGGGGGCGAATCGCCTCACCCTGAACCTGACGCCGGATGAACTGGGTTCGGTCACCGTGATGCTGACGGTCAAGGACAAGGACGTCCAGGCGGTCATCAGGGCCGAAACCCCGGAAGCAGCCAAAATTTTAAGCGAAAACATGGTGAAGGTCCGCGAGTGCCTCGAACAGCAGGGGCTCAAGGTCAGCAAGCTTGATGTGCAGACCAACCTGGCCCAGCAGCAGGATCAGTCCGCCTGGCAGGGCGCCAATCAGCACAATGAAGCCCGGCGGCAGCAGGAAGAATCGGATATGCGGCGTACCGCCTTGAGGATTTTGGGAATGGGCTCGCTTGGGGCGACAGATGTGACGACGGATACGGTATCTTCCGCCATGGCGACGCGTAACGAAGGTGTGGACGTTTTTGCGTAACATCCTGGAGGGTGGTTATGTCTTCAGTATCGAGCCTTCTTGACTCCTCGTATACGACGGATACGTCAACGACCACCAGCTCATCGACCACGGATCTGGGGAAGGAGGCCTTTTTGCAACTCCTTTTGACCCAGCTTACCTATCAGGATCCTCTCGATCCCATGGACGACCAGGATTTCGTGGCCCAGTTGGCGCAATTTTCGAGCCTGGAACAGCTCACCAACATCAGCACCGGCATCACCGAGCTCAATGAGAACGTCCTCGAAAACCAGATGTTCTCGGCGGTCCAGTTCATCGGCAAGACCATCCGGGCCTCGGGCGAGTCGATCCAGCTTGAGGAAGGGGAGGCCAGCACCATCCACTATACGATTGAGACCGACGCCGAAACGGTGTTGGCCAACGTGCTCGACGAGGATGGCAATGTGGTGCGCACGGTGGATTTGGGCGGCATGAACGCGGGTGAATACGATTTCGTCTGGGACGGCATGGATAGCGACGGCAACGTCATGGACGACGGCGTCTACACGGTGACCATCATGACCCAGGATGCCGACGGCAACGCCGGTGTGGCCAGCACGGAGATTGAAGGCAAGGTCACCGGTGTCGAGAGTTCCGATGGAACCTATTACCTGCGGGTTGGCGACGTTTTGGTGGCCTTTAGCAACATTACGGAAATTGTCGATGAAGATGAAGTCGCAACGGATGAAGCCACTTCATAACAATGGATTTGATATTTTTTTGATGACGAAGAGAGGAGGTATACAATGGGACTGAGTTCTTCCATGTGGGCTGGGGTGACGGGACTGCTTGCCCATGGGCAGCGGATGGGGCTTATCAGCAACAATTTAGCGAACGTGAACACCGTGGCCTATAAGGGATCCAATATGTATTTCGAGGATCTCATCAGCCAGGATATCGGGACGTCGGCCGGCGTCGCCCAGATCGGCACCGGCGTGACCATCGGCGCCGTCTATGCCGACCTGAGCCAGGGCGGCTTCGAGACCACCACCGATGCCCTGGACATGGCCATCGGCGGCAACGGCTATTACATCGTCAAGGAAAAGACCTCCACCGGTGAAAACGGGCAGGCCTTGAGCAGCGGGAACCTGACCTCCTACTATACCAGGGCCGGGAACTTCCGCTTCGACAACGACGGGTATCTTGTCGACACCAACGGCTACGTGGTGCAGGGCTGGGAAGTGGACAACGCCAAGATTCGCAGCAACGAGGCCTCGGGCATCACCACCACCCAGGTGCCCATCAAGGGGTCGATCAAGGACATCAAACTCGACCAGTTCCAGATTCCGGCCCAGGCCACCCAGAACATGACCGTCACCACCCAGCTCGATTCGGCTGAGACGGACCATGCCACCAGCGATACGGACCCGTTTTTCGCCATGGCCACCCTGTGGGATGGGCAGAATGTGCTTGACGACGAGGATGCCCTGGCGGATACGGCCTTCGCCTATCAGACCACCATGAAGGTCTACGACCAAAATGGCACGTCCCACAACATCACCATCTATTACGACAAGGTCACGGTCAGCAACTCCGGCGGCAAGTCCTACTGGGAATACATCGTCACCTGCGATCCCCTGGAAGACGGCCGGACCCTGCCCGACAGCAATGGGGGCCTCGCGGTCAGCACCACCGACACGGCCGGCCTGCTGATGATGGGCACCCTGACCTTCGACGCCTCGGGCAACCTGGAGAACACCAGCGCCTATACCCTCAAGGCCGACGCCACGGCCTCCGGCGGCTCGGTCAACCTCAATCAGTGGACCCCGGCGGAAATCAATGCCAGCGGCTATCCCGAGTTCACGGCGAACTTCCGGTCGGTGTCCGGCGGCAGCGCCACCGATTCGGCCAACGCCGTCAACATCGCCCTGAACATGGGCATCCGCAACACCACCGGATTCACGGGCGGGGCCGCCACGGCCGCCGGCGTCGGCACGTCGCAAACCAATCTGACGGGGTTTGACTCCGCCACCACAAAGTTCAACACCAACATCACCACCAGCAACAGCACGTCCTCGACCACCCTGTTCAACTCCCAGGACGGCTATACCGCAGGCATGCTCACCGGGGTGTCCGTGGACCAGGACGGCGTGCTCACCGGGACGTTTTCCAACGGACAGACCATGGAGCTCTACGCCATCGCCCTGGCGGATTTCAGCAACTCCTACGGCCTGAGCCGGGCCGGAAGCAACCTGTTCACCGAGACCATCGACTCGGGGCAGCCCACCACCGGCCGGGCCAATACCGGCCGCCTGGGCACGATCTCCGGCAACACCCTGGAGACCTCGAACGTGGACCTGGCTTCGGAAATGGTGGACATGATCCTCACCCAGCGCGGCTTCCAGGCCAACAGCAAGACCATCACCACCGTGGACACCATGTTGGCGGAAGTCATCCAGCTCAAGCGGTAACCGGCAGACCTCCCTCTCGTCGAAAGGCCCGTCCCCGTTGTGGGGGCGGGCCTTTTTGCGCCAAATCCGCCCCATTTTGCGGGTCGGCCGTGGGGCCCGCTCCCTTGTCCGTCGCTTTCCAAATACGGCGAAATGCGGCAGGGAAGGAGGAGCCATGAACACGACCGCAATCGATATTCTCCGCACCGCCCGGGCGGCCACCCGGGATTTTTTTCGCTACCAGGGCCTGACCCAGGCGGCGGCGTTGGCGTTTTACGCCCTGATCTCGTTTATCCCCATGGGATTTTTGCTCATTTCCCTGCATGGGATGCTGGTGGGGGACACCTGGGAGGCCCAGCTTTTGGTGAAGCAACATCTGGGCGAGGTGGCGCCGTGGGCGGACGATCTGCTGGTCGGGCGCATGCGGCGATTGGTGTGGGCCGCACCGCATCTGCGCTGGCCGAGCCTGGTCTTTATCGCCTGGACGTCCTGCCTGTTTTTTTCGGCGCTGCGCGGCGCCTTGCGCCATCCCTGGAAGGGCGGCGAGGAGCGGGTGTCACTGCTGCTGCGGGCGGCGGCCTGGTTGGGCGGGCCGGTGGTCAGCGGGCTTTTGACGGCGGTGCTCACGGGGCTTTTGGTCCTGGCCCATACCTCGGAGGAGATTTTCCCCAGCGGGCGGCTGTGGGGGGAGGCCTTGCGAGTGGTATGGTCGCTTTGCTGCCTGGCCACGCTGTTTTTTTGCATCTATGCCCTGGGCCTGCCGCATATCCGGCCGCTGCGGGCGGCGGGGCCGTTGTGCCTGGGGCTGGCCGTAGCGGCCTATGCGGTGACGGCGGTTTTCACCTGGTTCGTGACGGCCATGCCGCGCTACAACATGGTCTACGGGTCGTTGGCCGGGGCGGTGCTGTTCGTTTTGTGGCTGCACTACAGCACGGCGGTCATCCTCTGGGGTGGGCATTTTCTGCGCATCTGGCGGCAGGGGCACGCCCCGAAGAAGTATGGGCGGTGGTTTCGACTGCGGCGCAAGAGAAAGGACTGAGCACCCGGCGGCGTAGCCGCGTTTGGGGCGCGGCAAGAGGATGCCGGGCGCGTTCGCCCGGATGCTCGGGAACGCACAAGCCAGGGAGCCGTCCTCACGTATTGATTGGGCCGGACGAAGCGGACGGCGGTGGGGCGATTAAAGAAATCGGCCAAAAACTTTAATCCTGCGGGGTGGGATTAAAGTTAGCTTTAATCGGTTCCTCCCGGCCAGACCCGGCAGAGCGTCCGGGTTGGTCAGTTATTAGCCTGGACGGCCCGGCCGGTGAAAGGTCAGATGGAGTGCAGGTGATAACCATCTCAGCACAGTATATACTGCCGTGGACCAGGGTAGCGCATCAAGAAAGCAGTCTCATAAAACGTTTGCTCACAACCCCAACTTCAGCAAATAATATACTGCTACTTGCCTTTCACGCAGTACTAGCTGAACCAACAACGTCGATACAAAGCTCTAGTTGAGCTTCACAAGTACCGCAAGCACAAACCGGCTTCTTCAAATTACTTGGCCGCTTAAACCTACTTTTGCCACATTTTTTACAAAAAAAACTTCTTTTAAAAGCTATAAATTCTTCCCAACGCGCTTTCTCATCGCCGAGAGATCCACATCCATGAGGATTATCTTGAAAATGGCTGCCAAAATTTTCCACCTCTCCTTTCTGAAGAGTATTAAGAAAGCGATTAGCTACTCCTGGCACTATAGGCTGTGTCAACTTTGCATCTTTAAGAAAACTAGCAAGAGCCGAAGCAAGTTCACTACGTTCATAAGAATACGCTCTGTCTAGAGGCCGTATGCGAACGCTAACACCAAAATCTCGACAAATACTTAACAGCCATTCTTCTTCAGCTTGACGCATCTCGTTTGCCGCCGACTGCCCTTCAGCCCAACGAGCTTCAATCATTTCATCACTAATTTTATGGTCCGCAAATCGGGGGCCATAAGTCGGGTCAAGGTCAGTGATTCTTGTAAAATGCCAACCACACTCTCCAAGTTGATCTTTTAGGTAACAGAAAAAACGCTCATCATGTGTAGTAATTAAGACTTGATAGCCAACAAAGTATATGGCAAGCAGCTTCGCAATATTACGACGATGATCAGAATCATAAGATGTGACAATGTCATCGAGTATAACAATCGGTGCATCATGGTTAAAATGCTTAATTGCAGCCAACTGCAATGCTAACGCTACTGAATGAATCTGAGAATCACTAAGATAGCCGCTAGGCTGGACACTTGGACGATTTTCAGCAAAATCGATTACCAGACTCAGCCGCTGTTGGTTTGTTTCGTCCTCTGGCGGCAGTTCCAGACGAATCGGCACGGCGCTGTCCCCTTGGATCAGTCGATAAATTTCATTTATAGGAGATTGCAACTTATCCAGAAGCGATTCGACCTTTTTTCGAATTTCAGTCGAAATCATGGTTGCCTGCTCGGACAGAGCTCGTGAAATACCCTCAAGCTCCCTCTTAACGCCCAAAGCTAACTCCCGTTCTGCCTGTAATTCGATCAGGCGATCAATTTTTACTTTGGCTTTAGCATAAGTGTGATCACCTTGTTTTTCTTCAATCTTCGAGATGTCCTGGCCAAGCCTATCCAGCAACTTATTAATTGAGGCGACTAGCTTGCCAGACGCTGGCATTTCACCTTTTGACCAACTTAAAACGTCACTTTGATAGGTTTCAATATCGGACTTTAAAACTGCATCCTTGTCATCCAAAAGACCTACAAGCACGGGCAGGGCTGCAAGGAGTTTTGCTCGTGCATCACTTGTTGCAGTAATTGCCTTAGATAACTCATTTTTCGCTTTTGCATAGTCAGCTAGTTTGGCCATACTTTGAGAAATATAAGTATGAATCTCACCAATACTTCCAGCAGCTGTTTCTGCTATTGGTGTATTGCAAATAGGGCAAGCTTCTACAGGGACCGCACCGTCGGAGAAAAGCGGTTCCGCAGCCTTCCATAGAGCTGCAAAGGCAGAAGCTGATGCCTTTTTGCGCTCCTCCGCTTCCTTCGCTTTAGTAGATTCCAAATTAACAGCAGCCGTTTCGAAATCAAGTATTACGCCACTGAAAACCATTTGGCCGTCGTCATCATTAACAACATTTTCCCAAAGGGACGTAGCCGCCTTTAGTATTTGACGCAAGCCAGCAAGTCCAACCTCCTTCTCCTCTATCTCCGTACGAGCTTCTAATTCCAGATAGGCCGGATCTATTTTTGAAATCCGTGTCATTATTAATTTGGAATCCAGAGGTGAAAGAATAGAAATATTGACATAATTGAGCAACACAACATCATTCCAGTTCTTAACACTTTGAACTGTTTCTTTTGCTACCAAATCGTCAACATGATTAAGCGGAGAAACATCAGTTACAGCAGAATTAACATGAGAGCGTAATGCACGAATATTCTTTTGAACTTCAACAAGAGGATCAAGTTGCAGCCAGGCAGCCAACCTAGCGTATCGTTCTTGGGGCGTATCCACCTCTACAAAAGAGCGCAATGAATGGCCACGAATTATTGGGGTTGTTACAAAGCACCCTTTTAGTTTAACGATCGCTTCTGGAATAGGCCTCTTAGCTGCTGTCGCCAACCTCTTGCCGCTTTCAACAACTGCCCCTTGAACAACCTCGAAAGATACGGCCGGTTCAATATTCTTCTCATCAGCCAAATTATGTGCAAGAGCAACAACTCCAGCATTATTGTTGACAGCTCTCAACCCAAGTCGTTCTAGCGTTCCATCTTTGGACAACAGAAACTCTATTGCATCGACTATACTTGATTTTCCCTTTCCGTTTGGAGCAAAAACTGCCAAGCTTCGTTTTTTGCTAAAATTAAAAGTCTTGGGATGAAGATAGGCTCGAAATCCACTTAAAGAGAGTGATCGAAGGAAGTTATGAGATTCACTCATGGGTTGTTCTCTCTTCTATTATTGATTCGACTCGGTTAGTTGCTAGCGCAAGAATGTCCTTCATTGCTTGGACAACTACGTCTTGGGCTGGCGAAACTTTCAAAATATGTTCCTTGAGAATTTTTACGAGCTCTTTGTCTACATCGTCTTTACCTTCAAGACTTTCCCCCAAGGTGGCCAGAAAGACCTCTACAGTTCCCGAGCTCCCTTGATCTTCCATAGATTTCTTCCTTGTCACTGTATTGTTTGAACAACATATCAGATAAGCGCATAAATGCCCATGTTGAATAACGGCAGGTCCACTTGGAAATTACGAGAGCCCTCCCGCTAACGCAAGAACTCAGGCCTTCCCATTGAGGACGATATGCGTAAGGACGACATTTA
Organism: Desulfolutivibrio sp.; assembly: GCF_036584575.1. Classification (NCBI taxonomy): domain Bacteria; kingdom Pseudomonadati; phylum Thermodesulfobacteriota; class Desulfovibrionia; order Desulfovibrionales; family Desulfovibrionaceae; genus Desulfolutivibrio; species Desulfolutivibrio sp. Next base: position 20,995 of record NZ_JAZHDB010000194.1, on the reverse strand, counting down.
AAAACAAATATAGCTGTAAAGTCAATCGAGCGAGACGATAAGATGCCCACCCGGCAGGCCTCCCAAGTTCAAGCCGATCCCCTGATTTTAGAAATAAGGGGTCGCCCCGGTTACTCACCCACCTGGGATCCCAGGCCAAGAGGCTGTCCACCCGGTTATCCAACGCAAAAAGGGATCAGATCTTTCGATCTGACCCCTTTTTAAATCTCTGGTCGGGATGAGAGGATTTGAACCTCCGACCCCCTGAACCCCATTCAGTTATTATAGCCTTCAGACAATTTCAGACTACTTACCAAACATATTGACATCAAGCGTTTTTTTCGATTAGACGCTTCACATGTCTTCAGTCAAATCCAGTCTATTTCACCTCAAATCGCGGGGCCAGAGCGGGGCCAATTTTTCCGCCTTGACCCCCTGAACAGATAAAAACAGGTCAGGAAGCCATGCCCAGAGAGTATGTGAAATCCAAATTCCCCGGCGTCCGGTATCGCGAGCACGCAACCCGCAAGCACGGGGTGAAGTTCGACCGGTACTATTTCATTCGCTACAAACTGGACGGCAAAGACAAGGAGGAGGGTTTAGGCTGGGCCTCGCAAGGCTGGACCGAGCAAAAAGCCGCCGCGCGGCTCGCCGAACTCAAAGAAAATCAACGCACAGGCCAAGGCCCTCGAACACTGCACGAGAAGCGCGTCATCGCCGACGAGAAGGCCAAACGCGAGGCCAAGGAAAAGGCGCGAACAGAACAGGCGGCCGTCACCTTTGGGTCTATTTTTTCTGGTCCCTACCTGGAGCACTCCCGACAGAACAAAAAGCCGAACTCCGTGGTCACGGAGAACGGGCTTTTCACGAAATGGATTGCTCCGGTCATTGGCGACGTCTCGTTGAAAGATATCTCCCCCTTTCATCTCGAACGAGTAATGAAAACCATGAATGACGCGGGCCTCACCCCACGAAGCGTCGCCTACGCCATGAGCGTTGTGCGCCAGGTCTACAATTTCGCGCGCGACCGCGAGCTGACCGAATGCCTATCGCCCACGAGCAAAGTTAAAACGCCCAAGACCGACAATCGACGTCTGCGCTTTCTGACGCACGAGGAGGCGAACAACCTTCTCGACTACCTTGCGCAGCGCGTTCCCGATCTTCACGATATTGCCCTACTCTGCCTCCACTGTGGCCTCCGTGCCGGGGAGATTTTCAACCTCACCTGGGGCGATGTGGACTTCAAGCGCGAGCTGCTGACCCTGCGCGACACTAAGAACGGCAAAACGCGCCCGGCGTTCATGACGAGCAGGGTTCGCGAAATCCTGACACAGAAATCAAAATACGCCGAGAGCGATCTCGTCTTTCCAGGCCGCGGCGGAGTCAAGCGAACGTACGTCTCAAACGCGTTTGAACGCGCCGTGCAGCATCTGGGATTCAATGAAGGAATCACAGATCACAGACAAAAAGTCGTCTTCCACACGCTCCGCCACACCTTCGCCTCGTGGCTCGTAGAGCAAGGGACGGACTTGTACAGCGTCAAAGAGCTCATGGGGCATTCGACCTTGTCAATGACGGAAAGATATAGTCACTTAGCACCTGACTCGTTGCGAAGAACTATAAAGTCCTTTGACGTGTCATTGGCCACGGCCAGTGCGCTTTAAAATGCTATTATTCTGGGCAGAAAGTCACGGTCCAAAAAAATTACAACATTCAAAAATACACAAAGCAGAATTAACACTTTAACCGGATGACTAGCACATCATATGCTCTACAGACTTCTGCAAGAATACTATGCAGTCTTCGACTGGAAAGCAAGGGCAAAAATAAGAATGTCAGATATGCATTATGCCTCTCTCGGCTTTGACGAAAACAAGGCTTACAGTATGGGGATTTTTAAATCCTTGATTTTCTCACAGCCACCTAATTTTGTGTTTGAACATCTCTCGGAGGAGACAGATGAAAAAGAGGTGGCGTTCTATATCTATGTCGATGATTTCTGTGAAGAGGCAAGGCTTTGGATAGATGCTCATTTAACACTGGCAGAAGAATTTGGAAAAGTATTTTGCAAAAAAAGAAATACAACAATGGAAGAATGCGATCTTCATGAAGATGAGTATTTGATAAATTCCGATGACGAGAATTCTTTTTTAGATTTGAGTACTGACAAAAAAGATTATATTAAAAGGTTAAAGTTTCTAGCTGCCGCTGATATGATCCAAAAGAAACAGCTTCTTGACAAAGCGAGATCGCAGGGAAGCATAGATAGGATAGCTTTATGTTCCTTCGCCATTGCTAGATCAATGTCTCAATTTTGTGCAATAAATTCAGTTAAAGATGGCACGAGCATGAACACTGGAAGAGGTAAAGGCGGAGAAGCTACAGGTGATCGAAATGGATACAAGCAACTTCTAGATCATTACAAACAGTTATATCCAAACAAATCACGGCAAAAGCTTTGGGACATAATCTGTCGTGACCTCCGAAAGAAACCTTTCTATACCCCTTGCGGGGAATATGAAATCCAGCTTTGGATTGATCCGGTCCATGACAATCATCAATTGGCACAGCTCAAAGATGGCAAATCAAATCGAAAGGTAAGATTTCGAACATTTAGAAGCAAAGAGTTTTTTGGCATGTAGCTAAGCTCTTTGCCAAATCGCCCTGGTAACCTGCCTACATATTCCATCAGGAGGTTACCCAGATGAAGCTTTCCCCGCATGATGTAAATTTCGCAGCGCTAATTAATTCGCTCCCGCCAATCGTGGCCCGCAAAGAGATTGACCGTTACCTCGGCGGCATGATCTCTAAGGGCTACCTAGCCAATCTCGATTCCGAGGGCCAAGGCCCAAAACGGATTCGTATCGGCCGACACGTCGGCTATCTTCGCGAAGACCTCATAGCTTGGCTGCAAGCAAGATCATCCCACATTGAGTAAAGCTGGGCGCGCCATGAGCAACCCAGCTATCGAATTCCGAGCCGTCCTCGAAGCTGCGGGACTTATTCCCGTGGAAATCATTGGTGATGGCGCGATCCACCGTTGCGGCGTTGCAGGCAAGGAGAAGGGCAAGGACGGGGCCTATCTTCTTCACCTGGACAATCCTCCCTCTGGGTGGTGGCGAAACTACCGAACGGGCCAGGAAGGAACCTGGACAGCGCGCAATGACCAACCAGTCACTCCAGAAGAACGCCGACGACTGCAGGCCCGCATCGAGTCCGACAAGGCGAAACGCGTTCAGGACGCAACCCGGAAGCATGCGCAAGCGGGTCAAAAAGCAAAGCAACTCCTTGCGGGATGCGCCCTCGCCACAAAGGACCACCCCTATCTGAGTCGTAAAGGGGTTACGTTCGTCGAAGGAATCAAGCTGGCGCGAGATGGGCGGCTCGTGCTCCCGGTCTATGATGCGACCGGGGACGTCATGAGCGTGCAGTTCATTGCGAACGACGGACTAAAACGCTTTTTGACCGGCGGAAGGACCAAGGGCGGATACTTCCCCATCGAGGGGAGCGAAGGGCCGCTCTACATCGCCGAGGGATTCGCCACCGCGGCGAGCATCCATGCCGCCACAGCGAGCACAGTCTTTGTCGCCTTCAACGCCGGCAATCTGGAAGCCGTGGCCGCCATGGCGCGGGCCAAGCATCCGCAGCGGGAGATCGTCCTCTGCGTGGATGACGACCGCGAGCAAAAGGACAATCCTGGCCTAACAAAAGGCGTCAAGGCGGCGCAGCAAATCCGCGGGCTGGTGGCTTTTCCCACCTTCGCGGACCGGCGTTCAGGAAACGACTTCAACGACTTGGCCCTAGCCGAGGGGTTGGACGTCGTTCGCGTTCAACTCGCCAAGGCGCGCGCCCCGGATTCAACGTCACCCGCGAGCGTCCTGCCGCATGGCTTCGAGGAGCGCAAGGGCGGTATCTTTTTCCTTGCCGAGAACAAAGACGGGGACATCACCCCGGAATGGGTCTGCTCGTCGCTGCGAGTCCTCGCGCTGACCAGGGACGCCGACAACCAGGAATGGGGCCGCCTGCTCGAAGTGGTCGACCCGGACGGCGCCGCGCACAAGTGGGCGCTCCCGATGTCCATGTTGTCCGGCAACGGCGAAACCTACCGCGCGCATCTCCTTTCCCTTGGCTTGCGCTTGGTGCCCGGCGGCAAGGGCAACAATCGTCTCCATATGCTCTTGTCGTTGGCGCGACCCGAACTGCGGGCGCGTTGCGCCTCCCGGATCGGCTGGTTCGGCGCGCGGTTCGTCTTGCCCGAAGGAGCGATAGGCGAAGACCAGGGTGAGGAGATCATTTTACAGGGTGTCAGCGGTGACAATCCCTTTCGAGTCTCAGGAAGCATCGACGATTGGCGCCGCGAAATCGGGGCCTACTGCGTCGGAAATTCGCGCCTGATCCTGTCGGTTTCCTTGGCGCTGGCTGCGCCCTTGCTCTTCCTGACGAACTCGGAAAGCGGGGGATTCCATTTGGTCGCGGGATCATCTCTCGGCAAGACAACCGCCTTGGCCGTGGCCGGGAGCGTTTGCGGTGGCGGAGGGCTGAACGGGTATATCCGGCAATGGCGGGTCACGAGCAACGGCCTCGAAGCTGTCGCCGCCGCGCATTGCGACACGCTTCTCTGCCTGGACGAGCTATCCCAAGTCGCCGCCCGCGAGGCGGGCGAGGCCGCGTACATGCTCGCCAACGGGACCGGCAAAGCCCGCGCGAATCGCAAAGGCGAAGGACGCAAGCCTGCCGCGTGGCGCATCCTGTTTCTTTCCACAGGCGAAATAAGTCTGGCGGACAAGGTGCGCGAGGACGCAAACGGGCGCGTCGCCGCAGGACAGACCGTGCGCGTCGTGGATATTCCGGCCGATGCGAGCGCGGGGTTCGGTCTATTTGAGACCCTCCACGGCTTTCCCGACGGAGGGAGTTTTTCCCGACATCTCAAAGAAGCCTCGCAACGATTCTACGGCGCGCCCTTGCGGGCTTTCCTGGAGCACGTCGCCGCCCATCTCGATACGGTTCCGGGCGCGATCTTGGCATTCATGCGCAACTTTTCGGAACGGCATTGCCCCCATGGCGTAGACGGGCAGGTGCGGCGCGTGCTTTGGCGCTTCGCCATGACCGCCGCGGCGGGAGAGCTTGGCGCGAGCATCGGGGTGCTTCCTTGGCCCAAAGGAGAGGCTGAAAACGCGGCGCTTGTTTGCTTCCAGGCCTGGCTCATGGAACGCGGCGGCCTGGGCGCGTTGGAGACGCAAACCGCGATTTCACAGGTCAGGGCGTTTATCGAGACGCACGGCGCCAGCCGTTTTCAAGACCTCCACGGGGAAGACGGGCAGCGCATCGTCAACCGCGCGGGTTTTCGTCAAACCGTAGACGGGCGACTGCGGTATTGCTTTTTCTCCGAAGCCTTCAAGCGCGAAGTCTGCGCCGGGTTGAGCGTTGCGACCGTCTGCAAGGCCCTGCTCGAGCGTGGACTGCTCGTCTCTGAGTCAACTCGCCATACCTTGACGGTCAGAACGCCGGAAGGACGAATGAAGTGCTATGTCGTCACCTCCGCAGTTATGTCCGGGGACGGCGGGGACAGCGAGGACATCCCCGAAGATGCAAAGCATTCTCTGTCCCCATCGACGACCTTGCGAGAGGGGACGGCGGGGACAGACCCGCGAGAGCGCGCCGCTCGTCCCCGTTGTCCCCAGCTCCAGAACGAGCCCCGGGGACAACGCAACACACATGATTTCGCGCCTGTCCCCACGGTCCCCATTGTCCCCGCAAAAAATGGCGACAGCAAAATGACTTCTTTCATGGCGGAGAATGGATAATGCACGCTCTTTCAACCTCACGCCTTGAACAAGGCCTCCGCCAATTTCGTCGCCATGCGTTTTTCGTGGGAAACGGAGCGATCAATCCCCAACTTTCGACCCCATTACGAATGACGCCTCGCAAGCAGGCGACGTTTTGCCCTCGCATCTGGCGGTCAATTCGTACGATGCTTTTCCACCGCCCGAGTGAAACGAGAGCAGACGCGATCAATCCCCAAATCTCGAACCCATCACGAATGAAGCCTCGCAATCCGACGACGTCTGTCCCTCGCATCTGGCTGGCAATCCGTTTGATGCCTTTCCAACGCCCGAGTGAAACGAGGGCAGACGCAATATACATTTTATCCTTCGGAAAAATGATTGCGCTCTGCGAGGCAGGAAGGAGAAACGGAAAATGGCGATAGCCTTTGCCAGAATGGAAATTATTTCCACCCGCGACGGCGGATCGGCGGTTGGGCTTTCCTCGTACCTGAACCGGGATCGAAAAATACAAAACTCGACCGGCAGGCAATTCGACTTCACTGAAAAGCTCGCGGACGGGCCGAACGAGTTCGTCCATTCTGAGTTTCTTGCGCCTGAACGACTCAACCAAAAATGGACTTCCAGCGAAACGCTCTGGAACGCCGCAGAGGCCGCCGACCTGAAAAAGGACGGGACCATCAAGGCGAACGCCCAGATTGCGAAGCACATGGTCTTGGCCCTTCCGGCAGACGACGGTCTTTCGCGGAAGGACACGCTAGAATTGGCCCGGAAATTCGCTCAGGAGCATTTCGTCAAACACGGCGTGGCCGTCGAAATGGTCATCCATGACAAGGGCGACGGCAATCCGCATGCGCACCTACTCATCTCCACCCGCACCCTTGGCGAGAATGGCTTCGGACCAAAGGCAAGACATCTCAATCCCGGATTCGCCAAGGGAAAACACGTCCTGCGGAAGGATGCTTGGGGCCAGGAATGGGCGAATTTCCAGAACGGCTATTTCAAGTTTCGTGGTCTGGACGTCGAGGTGGATGCAGTCGGCAAGGCCAGCCAGAAGCACGTCGGCCCGGTTTGGCACCAAAAAGGCGAGCAGGCGGTCAAGCGGGAGATCAATGAGGGCATCCGGGCGGAAAACGCCGAACTCACCCCCGAGGAAATGCTCACCCAACTGACGTGGAACAAATCCATCTTCAGCGAACGCGACATTGCCCGCCTGATTTCCAAGATCGCCGACACGCCCGAAGAAAACGCCACACGCAAGGATGAACTTCTTTCCCAGGAAACACTTGTCAGCCTCTACGACCATGAATCCGGGAAGTTCGCGGGCTTCACCACACGGGAAGTCCTTGAACAGGAAAAGCGCGTCATAGACATGGCCAGGGCCAGAAGCCAGGACATAGAACCTCCACCACGACCGGAAGCCGTCCAACGCGCTCTCCTCTCCCGAACCATGGACCCTGAGCAGGAGCAGGCCTTCCGACATGCCATTGCGCCCGGCGGTCTTAAAATCATCGAGGGCCGGGCAGGGTCCGGCAAATCTTACACCATGGGCGCCATCCGGGAGGCATACGAGAAGTCCGGCTTCCGGGTCGTGGGCCTCTCCCCGACCAACACCGTTGCCCAGGACATGAAGAAGGATGGTTTCGCCGAGGCCGGTACCGCTCATTCCGCCGTCTGGCATCAGGAGAAAAATGCCCGAGCCGAGAAATGGGGCAAGAAGACCGTTCTTCTCGTGGACGAAGCGGCCATGCTCGATACTGAGATCATGGAGAAGGTCTTAGCAAACGCCGACCGGGCAGGAGCCAAGATGATCCTGGTTGGCGACGACCGGCAACTTGCTTCCATTGCCAGAGGCGGCATGTTCACTGAATTTCGCCATAAATTCGGGTCGGCAGAGATAACCAAAGTCCGCAGACAAGAGGCCGACTGGCAGAAGGAAGCAAGCGCCAACTTCTCCGAAGGCCAGTTCCTCGACGGCCTCAAGCGCTATCAGGAGCGCAAAGGTTTTCTTCATTGGCTTCCCGACGCCGCAAGTCAGAAAGAAGTACTTGTCAGGGAATGGACCAAGGACATGTCGCGTGATCCAGCCCAGGCGCGCTTCGTCTACGCTGGAACCAACGCCGAGGTGAACGAACTAAACATGCGCTTGCGGGACATCCTGGCGAAGCGCGGTGACGTCATCGGCAACCATGAGTTCGAGACCTGCAAGGGAACGCAAGCCTTCGGCGTTGGCGACAGAATCCAATTCCACGGCACAAACAAGCAGACCGGAATCTTTAACGGCTCGCTTGGGACGATCAAATGGATCGACGGCGACAAAGTTCACGTCCTCACCGACGCGGGCAATGAAGTCGCTTTCAACGCCAAGGAGTTCAAAGACTTCGCCTTGGGCTATGCCGGAACGGTCTATCGCGGCCAGGGCAAGACCCAGACAACCGTTTACTGCCTGCATGGCCGCAACTGGGAATCCCGCACAAGCTATGTGGGCCTGACCCGTCACAAGGAACGGCTCAAGTTTTTCATCGACCAATCCCACACCAAGGACTTGCGCGTCCTGGCGATCCAGATGGGCCAGAAACGCGTAGCCAGGGCCAGCATCGGCTTTCGGCCTGAATTCACCGTGAAACGGGTTCTCCAGAAAGAACGCGTGAGAACCAAAACACGAGATTTCGATATTGGTTTTTAAGGAGGAAACGCATGGCAAATGTAAAAATTACCCCGGAAGAACAACTCGAGCGCGCTTTGAAGCGTAAAAATCGCGCAATAGCCGCTGAGAATAGAGCCAAGGAACAGCTCCGGAAAGCCGAACAGCGGGTCAAATACGAGCTTGGAGGACTGGCAGTCAAAGCAGGATGTAAAGGAATCGACCTTAAGACGCTCTTTGGCGCCCTGTGCTTTACCAGCGCAATGCTACGCATCCATCCCGCACGAAACAACGTTCAGGAGTATTTTCAACGCGTTGGTTTCGCCGCATGGGAGCGGTTTGAAGTCGAGAAGGATCTCAAGTTTTTGAAAGACCTTTCGGAAGAAGAACTCACCGCGATTTTGTCAGAGCTGCTTGAGTTGATCCAAATGCATCCTTTCCCCAGCAACGACCATGCAACCAGGCCAGCGCCCGCGAGGCCTTCTCAGCAGCCCCAGACGCAGCGCCAGACGCCCAAGATTGAACCCAGGCAACCGGCAGGCCGTCCTCTCACTCCTTCGCCAACACACGCCGGATTCGACGAGGAGGCATAATGCGACGCGCAATCTTCGTACTCAGCCAGAAAGGCGGCCCCGGCAAGTCAACCTTCTCCCGCGCCCTGCTCGACGTTCTCAGGTACGGCAAAAACATAACCGTTGGCGCGTTCGATGCGGATGGAAACGTCGGCCAACTTCTCCAGTATTATGGGGAGCGCGGTGAGAATGGCAGGCTCATCCCGGATCAAGACCCAGTCCGAGGCGTTTTTCCCTTCGACATCCGGGACAAGGTTGCGCGGGATAACGTTGTCAACGCCCTGGACCTTGATGCGGATGTTCTTCTCTTCGACCTGCCGGGCGGCGCGGTTGATAGTCTCACGACCATCATCAGGGCGGAAAATGGCATTCAGGCGCTCGTCCAGGAATACCGAGACGCAGGCGTAGCCATCACTATCGTCATCGTCATGTCCATCGTGCACGCCTCGGCGAGCAATGTCGTCAAGACTATCAACCTCTTCGGCTCTGACGTCGATTATGTGGCCGTGAAGAACCTCTTTTTCGGCGCGCCGGAAGACTTTCTGTTTTTCGACGGCTTCACCGACGTCCAAGGGAACACGGTTGGAGGTCGGGGCAAGGCTCTGCTTCATCAACATAGAGGGGAAGTCATCGCCATGCCTCAGCTTCGAGGCCGGGAATACGCCCTCCTTGACCTTTACAGCCTCGGATTCAGTCAGGCCTTGAAATCCCCGTTTCTTCGCCGGGCAGAACGAAGCAACGTCTTCCACTTTCTTGAAGGATTCAAACGTGTCGTAACCAACGCGGGGCGGCTTCTCGGCGTGAAGGAGGACATATGACTTTTCTGGACAAGCTGCTTCAAGGACTCCCCGAGGATGTTAAGAACCACGTCCAGCGCGTTGTCATCAACTACGAACTCGACCCGAACAACCCGGAAATCCTTCTGGCCGTTCTTTGCGGGCATATTGAATCAATCACAGGAAAGATTCCTGCCAAAATCGCAGCGCAAATTGATCACTCCGCCAAGATTGCGGGCGACATCGCAGAGAAAAACATCGAGCAGCGCGAACGGGAAATTCAATCCCGACTGGTGAATTTTGTCGTCGAGAACTCTGAGAGAGTTTTGAGCGCTAGGATTCAAACGAGCCGTTTCAGGTGGTTCTGCGTCGCCTGTGTATTTACAATTCTGCTGGCGGGAGGCTGTCTGTATGGGGGGTACGAATGGGGCTTCGGGGAGCGTGACGCAGATTATCGTGTTGAGCTTGAAAGATTGCCAAAAACCGCTGCATGGGTAGCAAATGCGATCAAATCCGAGAAAGAGTTTGAGCTTGTGAAGTGGTCATTATCTGATGATGGTAAGCTTGGACATCGTTTCTCAGCATTAAATGGAGGAATGTCAAAATTTTTTGATTGCTATTCTAAAGGCTCCTTGGAATGGGAAAAGAATCGAAAGGTTTGTTATCCTCGGGATTCAAAAGGAAGCATATACGGCTGGGTTGTTGATATAAAATGAAGATCAACGGGACTGACAACTTCAGAAATATACTGAATGGTAATTCCAGACAACTCACTTATATGCAGCGACTCAGCCGTTGATTTACTTTTACATCTTGCCCTCCTACTCTTCAACGTTGCTCTTTATATAGTGAATCACTTCAGCGCAGATGGCTTGGTCGCCAAGATCGGCAATCGTTGCATCATTGACTTTAGTAGGCGTGCCATCCAAAGCCCAAGCTACCGCCTCATGCCCCTTAGGCAACATTGCCGCTATCTCCTCGGCAACACCCCGATCACGACCTGTTAGCGGCCAGACCATGAGGAGTAGAAGCACTCGGCGCTTAGAATTAGTCGCCAGCTCTTCCGCCGCTGCACGAACTGCGGAAATGGCTCCACGCCAACCAGCCAAAATAGCCAGAACGCATGCCACCGGCTCATAGTTTGTAGTTAGCAGGCGGGGCGATATCTCGTCGATGACGAGTTGATCGATCTGTTCTCCCGCCTGAAACAGTGCAAATGCTGCCGAAGATCGAATCCACGGGCGACCCGGCTCCACCGCAAGGTCGAAGAGCTTCTTTTGAATTGTGGTCCCGGACTTCGCCAGCAACCGGAAGATGGCGTTGCGCACATCTTGATCTGATGTGTCGGTCGCTATGGCGAATAGAGCATCATTGTCTCTGTCATCAAGCGGGATAATATCGGAGAGTGCGGAAATAGCGGTTCGCGCAATCGGATAAACATGGTCGTTGTGACCGTAGAACATTGTATCCTTCGCCCACTGATCACCCGCCAACTTGATCAAAATATTTTTGTGCGCGGCATTCGGCTTAGTTTTGAGGATCTCCACAAGCGTTCTCCGGACGGGGCTGGCGCGGTGTGTCGCGAGACCCAAAAGACGCTCTGGGAGCGGCGCAGTTAGTGGGGATGCGACCTCTTTCAGCGCAAGTGCAGCGACATATGCGAATCGATGATCGAGAGCCGCTTCAACCTTTCCTGTAATCCCATGACGAATTGCGGCTTCAATGCCGAGAACGGCGACTTTTGATTCATTACTCACCTCAAGCGCCCAGCAGACATCGCCCTCGATCGGCATAGGAATACTTGCGTCGAGCTGTAACCGGAGTGTGCGCACCTGATCGCCAGCATCAGAGATCGCCGCAAGAATATCACGTGCGGGGGCAGAGAGATCAAAGGATTCCTCATTAATAATGGCTAGTTCCGCACGGCAAATCTCATCAAACGGCGGAGGCAACTGTTTCATGGCGACTTCGGCAACGGCAGCCTGCTTTTTGTAGTCAGGTGAATGACGGCGGCGCTGTAGCTCAACGATCAGACGACCGATCTCAACCAAACGACTCGCCGCCCTTCGCTCAACAAGGTCAGCCACGATGAGGGGAAAGACCTTGGAATCATGCTTAAGTAAGCATGCCAACGCAGCTTTATCGACGTGAACATCATCAGCTCCTTCGCGGATTCGAGCTTCGAGAGTCCGAAAATACCGGGGGTCCCACCTCGCGCTTAGCGCCCGCCAAAGGTCATCCTCGTCTCTCGTACCATAACCGGCCTCAAAGGCTCCGGCTAACTCTTCGCTGTCCAACACACCTATCCGGGACAGGTCGGCGAGAGCGCGGAGCCAATAGGGGCGCAGCATATCGACGTGAGCATGGTGTGCGATGCGTCGCCAGCTATCTTGCTCACGAACATGTTTAACATAGGCTTCAAGGAACTCACGAGCGGTATAGCCATCGTCGTTTTCACCGATGTATTGCGCATAGTCGTAGCTGTAAACATCGTTGGTAATATCGAGATGTATTGCGGCGGCCTTCCGTATTTCTTCGCCAGTGGGCGTCAAAACTTTCACGGCTATATCAACAATCTCTTCAAATCCCGCAATATCATTCAGAGCTCCGTGTGCAACTGCAGCATGTGAGGCTATGTAACCGTAATGGACGATCTTTTTTGCCGCATCGAGAAATGCGACAGTCAATCCTGAAGAAAGTCGGGCAATCTCGTCAGCGAATGTTTGGGGATAACCTATCCGATCTTGTGTCAAAATTGTAATGATGAAGGCTTCGAGCAGCGGCTTGGTCGATGGGTCGTTTGCCCGCGCACCATACCATTCATCGTTATATTTCTGTTTGTTCCAACATTTCATGCCGCCGAAAGATTTGTCGGGACGATGCAAGAGAAACCGCGCCGTTTCTGCCCCGTTGCTCGCTGATGATCCTACGCAAGCAGCTAATTCGAGATGGGTTTCGAAGTTTTTCCCGCCCTCGGCAAGCCTTGTCTCCAGCCAGGCATCAATCTTGGGAACCGCGTCAACGCTGGGCTTTACTCCGAACTGATCGGCTGCGCGTGCAAGGATGCGAGCGGCAGCCCCAGCTCCCCAGCGCACTCCAGGCCCAAAGTTTGAGACAAGGTGATCAATCAGTTGGTTTAAAGTGCGTCGGACGACCTGCCGATGATTGTTGAGCGTCCGTATAATGCCAGCTTCGACTCGCGGATGGTAATAGGTGACAATCCCACCTTCGCTCTGGCGTAGGTTGCGGGCGGCGACGAAGAAATCGACGAGCGGCGAGACTCCCTTCTCCATTGCTGCGTCCATGTCGGCGAGATGATCCTCGATTTCGCGAAGAAGCGAACGCGCGAACTTATCGTTTGCGGTGAGCAATGCCCAGACGATAGCAGCCGCGCGGACGTCGTCACGCTCCTCGATTTGTTCGATGACCGTCTGCTCAATTGAGTCTTGATGGGAGTGATCGATGGCCGCTGCCACAAAGGCCTGCGGGTCTTTAAGTCCGCCGCGTTCCTGCGTGCGCATTGCATCGAAGAATTTTTGAATCTCGAGCGGCGTTGCTAGTTTGTCGAGCACCTGAAGCTCAGAGCCTCGAGCAAGCTTCTGCAAATCGCGCGGCAACGTATCGATCCGACTGCGATAAAGATGTTGCCGCTCACATCTTCCATAATTCTCAGCTTCGAGTCTGACGGACCAAGGTTCAACCGTTCCAAGAGTGCCTGACTCCTGCGCCACATCTAACCTCGAAGTTGCGAGGATCATTCTGTCGGGCCGGGCGGTCGCAAAGAAGCTCCCAAGTTGATCATTCCATGGACGACTATTCGGGTCGAAGTCGAACCGTCCCCAGGGATCTTCGATGTCATAAAGAACCGGTGGAGGCGTCGTGTCGTCGCGCAGCTGAGAAGGGCCGTGCCGAATCAGCACACGTGTTAGGCCGGGTAGTTCCATGCGTAGCTCGTCATAGAGCATCTTGGTCGCTAGCGTCTTGCCCGTGCCGGATTGGCCGATGATGAGGGCCGCAGAGTTTTTAGCCATTGCGGCACGCAACTCATTCCAATTGTTTGGATGGATATAATGCTCAAGCTCTGGCGCGCTTGCGAGATAACCTTCGTGCTTCCTGATGACTTCTGTGAGTTCCTCGCACTTCCAGTGTCCGCCTCCCGCCCGCATAATTCTAGCGCGAGCGTCCTCACGCAGCTTGGTGCGGCAAGCGTTTAACAATGCATTGGGAACACGGCAGCCCTCGGTAAGGAGGCGATTGATGTCCCCGCGTAGGCGTTCAGCATCTTGGCTTGCGATGATGGCAACACGGCCAGAGATGTCGTGAGCGATGCCTTTTGCGATAGTAATCGGCATCGCGCCAGGCTTGGGCCATGTCCCTGGTTGGCGCCGATTTAGTTGTCGCGCAGCCCCGTTGACGCTTGCGCTGGTTACCAGGAGATAGCGAGAATTGGGATCTTTGAGCCGATTCGCTGCTGATATCCGGGTGTCACTGCCATGCTCAAGCAATGTTTTAAGAGTCTTTGGGGTCCAGGCATCGCCTCCACGTAGTTTCGCCTGTACGATGAGTGTATAACCTGGCATTGGCAAACGACTCACGAGCCGACCTGGCTCGGAGTCGGTAAGTGTGATCTCCAAATCTTCCTGAGTTGTGGGCTCCAGGATGAGTTCTTCTGCCGATTGGGAAATGAGGACTAAATCGAGCGCCAGCCAGACCGAAACATCAATTTGATATTCGTAACCGGCGAGTGAGTCCGCGCCTGCGCCTCTGCCATACGTTTCCGTTTGGTCGATCTTGGTCACGCCGTGCGCCTCTCATCACGATGCTAGAGCAGAGTGGTTGATGGTGGCTAATGGTCCCCTGTCAAGATATTGATTTAGATTTATAGCCCCCAGACGATCATCTATCTGCCGCAAATGTTTTTCGGACCAACCTCGTCTCAATTATCATAATCGATATTTATGAGTGAACCCAGAGGTGCCAAATAGCAATATTCCCCGGTGTATTCCCACTCTGAGTTTCATGAACGTAGAAGAAAGAACGCCCATGTATCGACTTTGCAGCGTCAGGTAAAGCCGGAAAACATTTTTGAGGAAGTGTAACTACTGAGTAGTCCGGTGGTGACTTCGCCATCGCCGATGCGAGGAACGGATGGAGATGATGGGCGATGGATGCACCGTCCCTCACGTAGGCCAGCATCATAGCCTCACGGTTTGTCCACGCATAGTCACCTCGTATGAACCGAGCTAATCCGTCTCGGCAATACATGTCGGCAGTTTTTCTCTTCGGCCTATCGATAAGCTTGCACTCAACAATCAACGGAAACAGGTGCTGCCAACCTGTCAGAGAAATTTGGATATCCGGCCTCTTCTCAATACAGCTCGCGTTGAAATTCATCGTCTCGGTACCACGCGAAACCGCTCGAACCATCAAGCTAGCCAGAGGATCATCACCAACCAAATGATTTAGGCGATGAACCATCAACGCGTTGATATCCTTCTCTTCGCCACCGGAGACTGCTTCAGGATGATCCGCTTTTATCCCCTCGTAAGCTCTTTGCAGTAGTTCAAGGATAAATGCGATGTGTGCTGGATCAAGAGCAGGCAAAGGCAATTCCTGCCCGCGAACCAACTCAGAAAGATGGTCTTGCTGCAACCCCGTAACCAGTTCGCTCATGCTGACAGATGCCCCCTGAACAACTCTGGTCGGGTCCAGATGATACGTTGAGCGGCAAGGCGGGCCTGTGTCTCGCTCCAATATCGAGCTTGCGCAAGGAGCAGCATAACCAAACGTTGAGCACCCTCCTCGACGATGATTTCTGTTGCGTTCATCCGATCAGCAATCGCAGTAAATACCAGCGCATCAGGGGGGGGGGTATTGATTATGTCTTTTCTTTCAACCTCTCTGCCGAAAACTACATGCAGCGCTCGCCATGGTGATAATTGCTGACCATCTACGGGGACAACGCGTACTTTACGTTGGAAGCGCTGAGCGAACCTCGTAAGCTCTGTTTCGAGCGTTCGGCAATAGATTTCAATCTGCTCAATTGATGGTGCCCTTTGAGCCATTTCTCGATTTGCAGCGTATGGGAGATTAAAGTTTAAGGTATCATTTATAACAGTGAGATCACGCTCACAAAGTCCATACAGATTTGCCACCCAAGCATCGACTTCAGGCCAGACCTTCTGCCCCTCTCTCTCCAATCGCGCAAATAAATTTTCTGCTTCCTTAACAGAACCTGTATCCAGCGTTTCAAAGGGCGGAATTGGTATTTCTTCCACAATTGACTTTTCAACCACCTCACGTTCGAAGCCGAACTCTCCGCTTGTAACTAAAGCTATCCACATCGCCACACGACTGCCAAGGACAAGCGCAAGGTATCGAGTTAGGCTCAGGGCGTTCGAAATTCCCTTTGCGCTGAAACCATACCAACTCTCACTATAAACAATGTCGTTATCACAAATCGAAATATGAATGCGCTGCATATAGGCAGGAGGCGATTTATGAATTAACAAAAGTGGCCCGCTGTATATTTCGCGCTTCCGTTTATAATGAAGACGTGGGGTTTGAAAAGGAGGCAAGTGTTTAATATCGACAACGAGAGGCTGCTCTTTCTCTCTACCTAAATGAGGAAGGCCATACAGATCAGTTGCGTTGTCCCCAACTTGACCATTTACTTTTCTCCTACTGCTTCTACGAAAGTTCTGATAGCCGTTCCCATGCGCTAAACCATGTTCACTCCAGCAGCGCTTAAGGGTTGTAAATTTACCTAGACGTATTCTATCAATCAAAGAGATGTCTGCTTCGCTCCCGCGAAACAGAATTTTCAACGTTTCTGGTCGTTCTCTCAAATCCTGCGGACGGACAACATAGGCGTTGGTTGGATCGACTCTAAAAACGCCAGCATTGTTGAAACTCTTCTCGTATCGCGGTGTTATCATGCGGAATCCAGAGGCCGCATGCGCTGGCCGGTTCATCGCGAAGAGCAAGCAGAAAGGAGCCGAAACACTCGGCCAAACCTTGGTCTGCCGAAGCTCAGAACCGTTGATGATTGAGGTTACGTCAAGCGCTTCGAGGAGATTTTGCCGAGCTAGCGGCATACCCTCTCCCTGCTGAAAGAGAAAGCGCGCATGCAAGGCGAATACAATCTGCGCTCCGGGTTTTGCCCAACGCATCGCCCGCCAGACAAACGGTAAATCAAGGACTTCGTTGGGCAAAGGCGGCGCGGCTATGCCGTCGCCAAGTCGAGTCCGGGCGACAGTATGAATCTCAGCAAGCAGGAGGCTCCAGTCTTTTAGCCCGGTCGAGCTAGCCCAAGGAGGATTTCCGATGACAAGGTCATATTGGCCGTCATGTTCAGCGCCAACCATCGGCCCCAGACTTCCCAACTGCTTCGCTTCAGGATGAGCCTCATCAGTGACGTCTATTGGCCGGTACAGGACGGTGTTGCGCAAATTGTCGAAATGGAGCTTGTCCACCGGCAAAGGATCGGGATCGAGTTCAATCGACAGGAGGTAGAGACCAAGCGCGCAAAACCGCAGAGCTGCCTCATTGATGTCAAATCCGCATACCTGCTTGTAGAGGATTTCGCGGAGTGTCGCCGTATCAGGTCGCTGCCCTTCGGCTCTCCAGCGTGCAGCGACGAGTTCACGAAAGGCAGCCAGTAAAAATACTCCCGCGCCAGCTGCGGGATCCAATACGCGCGCGGAGGCAGAGACCCCCTGGGCATCCAGTCCACGAAAAGCGGCTGAGACCATCAGGTTCGCGATTGAATGTGGCGTATAATAGCCACCTTCACGCTCTTGCTGTTTCGGTGCATGCTTGCGGAGATAGTACTCGTAGGCTTGACTCAACACGCCAACCGGGATGTGTGAAAAATCAAGGTTGTTCCAGCGCTCTTCCCAGCCCAGAAATAACTGACCACCTTCCGCTCGACGTAATATATTTCCAAGAACACCACATGTTTCCACTGTGATCTGCGTAAATACCGCATCTGACAGTGGCAATAAATCTCCATTGAACGTTTTATCAAGCCAAGCACAAGAATGACGGACGAATTCTGGGGTGTCAAAGAGGTTATGATCTTTATGTATAGGATCACTCCCTCCGACAGTGCCGCCAATAATATATTCGATCGGAGGCAATAAGTCCCGATCAGCAAGAAATCGCATGAAAAGAGCTCTGCCAACCAACGATATCGAGTCTTCACCAGAGAGGCTGGTAGTTGTTTTGAGCGACGATATTGCCTGATCAAGCAACTTTAAAATAATACCGGTGATCCAGGTTTTGTTATTAATTTGCGCAGCCGGACGCAGATTTCCAAGACGCGCGAAGGTCAACCAGCGTTCATCCTCGGCAACACCTATGTCGACCAGAGCCTTTTGGGGCGAGCAGCTATCGAGAGCGATACGGTATACATCCAGCCGCCCAGGATAAACAACACCGAGATAAGGCGCATCGCCACGCATTGCGAGAATACGCCGAACCCGGCCGAGACGTTTAAAATCCCCGTCAAGCCGATCGCCATCCACGAGAAAAACGAGGGGAGCCCCTTGCCACTCATAGACTCCTTCGACGAGGCCCAAATCCTCGTCGTGGCTACGCGCCATCAGAATGGTCGAGTAGGCAAGCAGTTCTGGAGCTGGGGTAGCGAAGGCGTGAAGGTTGGCACGATCAGCACCCAGCGCGCCCAAGGTGTCGAACAGACCAATCATACGCCTGCTCCCAATCGGAGAGGAGGGGTCGAGTAGGGAGCATTAAACTCCGAGAGGATGTCGAACGCTTTCATTGATCGAAGTCCAATGGTTCCTGTGGGCCGCCTAGCTGGTCGAGGCGTACCTGGCCGTATAGCTTTTTGCCGCCAGAACCACCTTCGAAATCACGGTTCGAAAAACTTGTCTTTAGAGCCACTACAACAACCGCCGCTGCAATAATTTCGAGATGCCTGGAAACCCTGCCAAGCGGCCGCGATTTGGAGCAAGGTTCGAATTCAATTCAATCAATTCGGCAAATGCCCTGATGGTTAGCCCCCCCGTGAGAGTGCTGAGAAAACGTCTCATAGCTATCAAACCTAAAGCCCAACCACATAATTTTATAATATATTCGCACATAAAAGCGTGTGTGGCAATCCAGAAATCGGGATAGCTTGGCGGTCAGTTCGTTCAACATTGCAACTATACGTCCGGCAAGGGCTTTTTAAATAAGCGGGGCCATAGCGGGGCCAAACAGTCCAAAACGAGAAAAGGGGCTAAGCCTGTTTGGCTTAACCCCTTGAAATCTCTGGTCGGGATGAGAGGATTTGAACCTCCGACCCCCTGAACCCCATTCAGGTGCGCTCCCAGACTGCGCTACATCCCGACGAAGGGGCGTTATTAGACCCCCGGGCGGGCCTTGTCAAGCGTCAGATCCCCGCTTTGCCATGGAGTCGTCGCAACCCGCCAAGAAGATATGATAAAATCTCGTCACATGCCCGGGCGGCACCCCGTTGTCGGGTCCGGCAGGCGGCTTGGCCAAGCCTGTGGCCATGCTTGTGCCGATCCGTTCCCTGGACGGCGTGGTGCGGATTCCCCCCAGAGACAAGACCGGAACGTGTCGGCGCGCCGGGGCCGCGAAAGCCGTCTTGACCCGCAGCACGCAAAAGCCCCCAGGCGCGTCAACGTCCGGGGGCCAGGGCGCGTGGAAGGCGCGCAGATCACCATTTGCCCGACGAGCCGCCGCCGCTGAACGAGCCGCCGCCGCCGGAAAAACCTCCGCCGCCGCCGGAAAAACCTCCGCCGCCGCCGCCCGAAAAACCGCCGCCGCCCGTGCCGCCCCGGCCGCCACGAAAAATATACGGCGCGAGAATGCCCAAAACTACGCCCACCAGGGCCATCACGATGGTCATGGTGATTCCGGAGGCGACCACAAACGCCAAAATCCCCATCCCCACGCCGCCAAGTCCGGCCCGGATCATGGCCGGCAAAAACCGCAGGATGGACATGAGCACCAGGCAGATCATGGCCCCGAACATCAAATACGACGTTTCATCATCAAGCTCGGAGGAGTCGCCCGCGGAACCGTCGCCCGTATATTCCCCGCGCACCGCGGCCATGATCTTTTCCACGCCCTGCTGCACTCCCGTATTGAAATCGCCCTTCTTGAACTCCGGAACGATCACATGGTCGATGATCCGGCCGCTCAGGGCGTCCGTCAGGCGCCCCTCCAGCCCGCGCCCGACCTCGATGCGGACCTCGCGGTCACCCTTGGAAACCACCAACAGCGCCCCGTTGTCCTTGCCTTTCTGGCCGATGCCCCATTTCTGGGCCGTCTTTATGGAGAAACCCTCAATGGTGTCCCCCTCAAGGGACGGCACGGTCAGCACCACCACCTGGGTCGAGTCCGAGGCCTCGAAGGCCGCCAACGCGCTTTCCAGGCGCGTGACCGTGTCCGGGGACAATATCCCGGCCATGTCGTTGACCCGGCCTCGAAGCGGCGGCACATCCAGCGACCAGGCCGAACCTGCCGCCAGCACCATGCCCATCACCACAAGCAGGGCGGCGAGACGCGGCATACGCAGCTTGCCTTTCATGTCAGCCTCCGGCGCTTAGTTGAACTTCACCTTGGGGGGCGTAGCCGCCGCTTCCTCAGCCTTGAAGTATTCCTTGGGCGCCAGATGCAGCAGCAGGGAATTCGTCAGCGAATTGGGAAAGGTCCGAATCGACGTGTTATACGCCTGCACGGCCTCGTTGAAACGCTCCCGGGCCACGTTGATGCGGTTCTCCGTGCCCTCCAGCTGATGCTGTAAGTCCAGAAAATTCTGATTCGCCTTCAAATCCGGATAGTTCTCCACCACGGCCAAAAGCCGCGCCAGCGCCGACGACATCTCCGATTGGGCCTTGACGAAACTCTCCACCGCATGGGCGTCGGACAGCGCGTCCACGGACAGCTTCATCTGCGTGGCCTTGGCCCTGGCGTCCACCACGGCCTGCAAGGTGTCCTTCTCATGGGCTGCGTAGCCCTTTACCGTCTCCACCAGATTCGGAATCAGATCCATGCGACGCTGCAACGCCGACTGCACGTTGCCCCAGGCCGCGCCAACGGACTCGTCGTTTTTCTGCATCTCGTTGTAGCCGCAGCCCGATAACAACATGATCGCTAAAATTCCTGCCCAGAGTTTCATACGCGCTCCTTTTGAGGGAGAGGAGAAGGGGTTGCGACTACAATGTGACGAAGAACACGAGTGTTTAACTTGGTTAAACGATCGAA
>NZ_JAZHDB010000193.1:0-2580 GCF_036584575.1 Desulfolutivibrio sp. | reverse complement strand
GGTCCGGGGGAAATGATTTCCCCCGGGCGGGGTTCGGGGCGGCAGCCCCGACTCCCCGGCGTGTGGAGGGCACATGGCCAGGGATGAAAAACCGGCCCAGCAGCATGGCGTGCTGGTTCTCGACAAGCCCTCGGGGCCGACCTCCACGGCGTGCTTGAACGACATCAAGTATCGCCTGGGGCAAAAAAAGATCGGCCACGCCGGAACCCTCGATCCCCTGGCCCAGGGCGTTTTGGTGGTGCTTCTGGGGCGCGCCACCAAGGTCGCCACCTTTTTGCACGACGACAAGGTCTATCTGGCGGGCATGCGCCTGGGGCTGACCACGGACACCTACGACATCCAGGGGACCGTGACCGGCGAATTTTCCTGGCAATCGGTGACCGAAGGGGACGTGCTGCGCGAGATCGCTGCCGCTTGCGGCCGCCAGATGCAGGAGGTTCCGGCCTATTCTGCGGCCAAGCACCAGGGAAAACCCTTGTATGAACTGGCCAGACGGGGCATGATGACCCCGGTCAAGACCAAAGAGGTCGACATTTCCGATGCGCAGGTCGTTTCCATGGATCTGCCGTCGGTTCAATTCCGGATACGGGTTTCATCCGGCGCCTACGTCCGTTCCCTGGTCCACAGCCTGGGGCAGCGACTTGAGTGCGGCGCAGTGATGACCACCCTTGTCCGGGAGTACAGCCGTCCGTTTTCCCTCGGCGAGGCCCATAGCCTGGCCGAGGTGCTGGCCGAGCCCGCGCGTCTGCCCGAGAGGGTTTTGCCCCTTGAGGCGGCGCTTGCGGATTGGCCACGGGTGCGTTTCGGGGCGGAGGATGCGGCCAAGGTGGCCCGGGGCATGCGGCTTGACGCCGCAGGCGCGGCCCCGGGCGAGTTGGCCCTGCTCCTGGGTCCCGCTGGCGAACCCCTGGCCGCCGCCGAGGCGGTGGCGACGGATGGCGCGATGCGGTGGGCGATTTTGCGCGGCCTCGGCTGACGCAAACGTCCGGCCTTCCCGCTTCCGCTTTTTCCCGGGCATCCGCCCGGTGTGAAACGGACGGGTCGCGCGAGGCGAAAAACACGACAAACGGAGGATATCGCTGTGGTCATGACCGTCGAGGAAAAATCCAAGGTCATCGATGAGTACAAGAAGCATGAGGGCGACACCGGCTCCCCTGAGGTGCAGGTGGCGCTTTTGACCACGCGCATCAACTATCTGACAAACCATTTCAAGGTCCATGCCAAGGATTTCCATTCCCGCACGGGCCTTTTGAAACTTGTCGGACAGCGTCGCAAGCTTCTCAAGTACCTAAAAAGCAAGGACATTCAGCGCTATCGCGATCTCATCGCGAGACTTGGGCTGCGCAAGTAGCACCGGCCGGGGGTCATCGCGCGCGTTGCCGGAAATCGGCATCGCGCGGGGCGGCCCCCGCCTCCCCGAAAATTCACCATGCGCGCCGGGCGGCGGGACCGCCATCCGGTCCCGATGGCCGCCGCGCCTGACGGAGTTTTTTGGGGGGGCACACCCCAACATCGGGTTTTGCATCGGGAATCGCCCCGACCCGAAAACGAGGAACACACCCTATGGCATTTGGAACACCGGCTACCCGCCTGCAAGCCACTGTCGGCGACAGCACCATCATCATTGAAACCGGACGCTTGGCCAACCAGGCCGACGGCGCCATCTGGATTCAAAATGGCGACAACGTGGTGCTGGTCACGGCCTGTACCCAGACCCTGGAAATGGACAAGGGATTTTTCCCCCTGGTCGTGGATTACCAGGAGATGTCCTACGCCTCCGGGCGCATCCCTGGCGGCTATTTCCGCCGCGAGATCGGCCGCCCCTCCGAGCGCGAGGTGCTGGTCTGCCGTTCGATCGACCGGCCCTGCCGTCCGCTTTTCCCCAAGGGCTTCCGGGACGAGGTCCAGATCATCGCCACGGTCCTGTCCGCCGATCCCTTCACCGATCCGGACATCCTGGCCCTGACCGGGGCCTCCACGGCCCTGCACATCTCCAAGATCCCCTTCCTGGGACCCATCGCCGGGGCCCGGGTGGGCTACGTGGACGGCCAGTTCGTCTTAAACCCCTCCTATGCGGCCTTAAACGGCCCAAGCACCCTGAACATGGTTTTCGCGGCCAGTCGCGACGCCGTGGTCATGGTCGAAGGCGGCGGCAGGTTCGTGACCGAGGATCTCATCGCCGACGCCCTGGAATGGGGGCATAAGCAGATCCTCCCCCTGCTCGACCTCCAGGAGGAACTGCGGAACAAGGTGGGCGTGCCCAAGATCGAATTCACGCCGCCCCAGATCAACCCGGAAATCGACGCCAAGGTCACGGAACTGGCCACGGCCGACATGACCGCCGCCCTCTCCATCACCGACAAGATGGAACGCCGCGAGGCCCGCAAGAAGGTCAAGACGGCGGTCCTGGAAGCCATCGCCGCCGCGTATCCCGAGCATCCCGAGTTCAAGGGACAGGCCAAGGACATCATGGACAAGATGGAGAAATCCATCATGCGCGAGCGCATCCGGTCCACGGGAACACGCATCGACAACCGCGACCTGACCACCGTGCGGCCCATCGCCACCGAGGTCGGGGTG
>NZ_JAZHDB010000192.1:0-14331 GCF_036584575.1 Desulfolutivibrio sp. | reverse complement strand
TTTTTGGCGAACATGAGCCATGAGATCAGGACGCCCTTAAACGGCATCATGGGCATGCTGCAGATCCTGCACGATTCGGATCTTGAAAAGCAGCACGTCCACTTCGTCGAAATGGCCATAGAATCAAGCAAGAGATTGACCCGGCTGCTCTCCGACATTCTCGACCTGTCCCGGGTCGAGGCCGGAAAGATGCAGATCCAGATCGAGCCGTTTGACCTGAAAAAACTGTTGCAGGATTTCATCGCCCTGCATGAGCCGGTCTCGATCCAGACCGGCGTGCGCATCCGCCTCGTGATGCATGAGGCGCTGCCCAAAATGGTGTGCGGCGACAGCATCCGCATACAGCAAATCCTGACCAACCTGGTGGGGAACGCCTTCAAATTCACCCGGTCAGGGAGCATCGTCCTCGACGCCAGCCCCCTGCCGCCGCGCCATCCCGGAAAGACCTGGGTGCTGTTCACGGTGGCCGACACGGGGTGCGGGATGGCCGACGGACAGCTGGCGAAACTCTTCGAGCCGTTTGTCCAGGCCAGCCAGGGATTCACGCGCCCACACCAGGGGGCCGGGCTCGGCCTTTCCATCGTCAAACGCATCGTCGAGCTCATGGGGGGATCGATCGCCGTGGAGAGCGAGCTCGGGACGGGAACCGCCTTTTATGTCTCAATACCCTTCCTGGCGGCGCCAGCGACAGAGGAAACGGACAAGGAAAAACAAAAGCATGCCTCCCCCGGGCGCCGGACGAAACGGGTCCTGTTGGCCGAGGATGAAACGGTGAGCGCCATCGCCGCCTCCTGGCTGCTCAGAAAGGAAGGATACGCCATCGATACGGCCAAAAACGGACAGGAGGCCATCGCGGTGTTGCGGGAGAAGGAGATCGACCTGATCCTCATGGACGTGCAGATGCCGGTCATGGACGGCGTCGAGGCCGCCAGACGAATCCGCTGCGGCGAGGCCGGGGCCGACAAGGCCGACATCCCCATCATCGCCCTGACGGCCTATGCCATGGAGGGGGACCGAAAAAAGCTCCTTGCGGCCGGCATGAACGAGTATGTCGCCAAGCCGGTTGAGCGCGACGCCCTGCGGGAGGCGATAGAGCGGGTTCTCTCGGCCTGAGCGGGCAACGGCGTCAGGTCGGCGTCCCTCGACGACGCCGCATGAAGCGCCCGGACGTACATGGAGAAGGAACCGCCCGCCGGGCGCTTCGGCGCAACGCATGGGTCGGCAGGGGAAACAACGGGCGAGGACGCATCCTCTCCCCGTCATGAACAAACAACGACGCCATCCAAGAGGATGTCCATGCCTTCTGCCCACAAAAATCCTGCCACGAAACAGGCGCCTCCGGCATCCCCTCCCACGGCCCCTCCCGTTGACGAGGCCCGCCGCGCAACGCAGGCGCAGGACGCCGCACAAACGGAAAACGCCCACCTGCAGCGCATCAGCGTGGAAAACATCCCCATCGGCGTGGCCATCATTGATGCCCAAACCCGGGTGGTCGAACTGGTCAACTCGGCGGCGGCGGCCATGTTCGGGGCCAGACCGGAGGATATTCAGGGAAACCGCTGCCACAAGTTTCTGTGCCCGGCCGAGGAGTGCGCCTGCCCCATCGGGGATCTGGGGCAGACCGTGGACAACTCGGATCGCATCATGCTGCGAGCCGATGGCACGCGGATCCCCGTCCTGAAAACCGTCACCCCGATCCTGGTCCAGGGACAACAGAAATACCTGGAATGCTTCATCGACATCCGGGCCCGAAAGGATGCGGAAATCGAATTGCAACGCTCGCGCGAGCAGTTCGAACTGGCGGTAAAGGGCTCCAATGACGGCATCTGGGATTGGGATTTGCGAACCAACACCCTTTTCCTCTCTCCAAAATGGAAAGAGCAGCTCGGATACCGTGACCAAGAACTGGACAACGTTTTCGCCACATTTGAAAACCTCCTCCACCCTGAGGACCGGCGACATGTCTTCGAATACATCCAGCAGTACTTGCAAGGGGATGCCCAGCGCTACATCCAAGAATTCAGAATGCGCCACAAGGATGGGACGTACCGGTGGATACTGGCCCGTGGCGAGGCGGTGCGCAACGCCTCCGGCGCTCCCGTGCGCATGGCCGGTTCGCATACCGACATGACCGAGCAGAAAAAAGCCCAGGAGCGTCTGGAGGAATTCGCCCGGCAGATGGAGATCAACAATATCGAACTGGACCAGGCATTGGGCCAGGCCCAGGCCGCCACACAGGCCAAAAGCGAATTTCTGGCCAATATGAGCCATGAGATCCGCACCCCCATGAACGGGGTCATCGGCATGACCGGCCTGCTGCTCGGGACCGACCTCACGGACGAGCAACGCCGCTACGCCGAGATCATCCGCACCAGCGGCGAATCCCTTTTGAATCTCATCAACGACATTCTTGATTTCTCCAAGATCGAGGCCGGAAAGCTGGAACTGGAGATTCTGGATTTCGACCTGCTGGATCTCATCGACGATTTCTCCGACGCCCTGGCCGTTCGAGCCCAGGAAAAGGGACTGGAATTTTTGTGTTTCGTCGATCCGGATGTCCCCATATCCCTTCGCGGGGATCCGGGCAGGCTGCGCCAGGTGCTCAACAATCTCGCCGGGAACGCCATCAAGTTCACCCACGCCGGGGAGGTGACCGTCAAGATCACCCTGACGGACGACCACGAGGACGGCTGCCTGCTGTGTTTCTCGGTACGCGATACCGGCATCGGCATATCGGAAGAGAACCACGCCGTGCTTTTCGACAAGTTTTCCCAGGCGGACGCCTCGACCACCCGGAAGTATGGCGGCACCGGCCTGGGCCTGTCCATCTCGAAACAACTGGTGACGATGATGGGCGGAGAGATCGGGGTCAACAGCACGCAGGGCCGGGGCGCGGAATTCTGGTTCACCGTCGCCGTAGAAAAACAGAAACACCGCCTCAGGGAGGCCCCTTCGCCGACACTGCTGCACGGGGTGCGGGCGCTGGTCGTGGACGACAACACGACGAATTGCGAAATTTTAACGATCAACATGGCCAGTTGGGGTATGCGGCCCTACGAGGTCCCAAACGCCCCCCTGGCCCTGGGGGCGCTGTACCAGGCGCTAGAGGAGAACGATCCGTATCGCCTGGCCGTCATCGACATGCAGATGCCGGGCATGGACGGCCTGGCCCTGGGCCGGGCCATCAAGGCCGATCCCCGCCTGGCCGGGGTCGCGATGGTGATGCTGACCTCCATGGGGACGCGCGGCGACGCCCGCCGTTTTGCAGAAGCGGGCTTCCGGGCGTATGAGGTGAAGCCCATCCGGCGCAGGGATTTGCTCAACATCCTGCAACGCGTCCTGCAGGACGCCGACCAGGACGAACAGCTTATCATCACCCGCAAATCCGCCCGGGAGCGGGTGTCCCCGTTGCCGCACGCCGGACGCATCCTCGTTGCGGAAGACAACATCACCAACCAGCAGGTGGCCTTGGGGATTCTCGCCAGGCTGGGCATGCGCGCGGACGCCGTCGCCAACGGGGTCGAGGCCCTGCAGGCCCTCAGGACCATACCCTACGACCTGGTGCTCATGGATGTGCAGATGCCTGAAATGGACGGCTTCGAGGCGACCAGGCATATCCGGAGCGCCCAAGGGGCCGTTCTCGACCATACCATCCCGATCATCGCCATGACCGCCCACGCCATGCAGGGATACCGGGAAAAGTGCCTGGCGGCAGGCATGAACGATTATGTGCCGAAACCCGTCTCGGCCAAGGTTCTCGCCGAGGCCTTGGCCAACTGGCTGCCGGACCACGCAAAGGCCCAAAAGGAGGGGACGCCGCCCATCCCGCCGGACGTCTCCGGGACGGCCTGCGACGATCCGGAACCGGCCGCATTCGACAAGGCGGCCATGTTGTGCAGGATGATGGACGATGAGGACTTGGCGCGACAGATCGTCATGGCCTTTCTGGACGACGTTCCCAAAAGGATCAGAAGCCTACAGGAGAACATCCAATCCGGAAATTGCGAGGCCGCAGAGCGCATCGCTCATTGCGTCAAAGGAGCGTCCGCGAACGTCAGCGCCGAGAGACTCAGGGCGATGGCCTCGAAAATCGAGCAGGCCGGAAAGACCGGGAACCTCTCTTTGCTCAAAACCTATTCCCTGGACATTGAAACCGTCTTCAACAGCGCCAAAGAGGCTATGCACCGGGAATACCATATCCGGTGACCAAGGCCCGCGTTGCCCGCCTCCATCGCCAAGGCGGCCTTTCCTCATCCGGGTGCGGCGACTCCGCATCCTTTTGCCCGTCCTTTCGGCCGGACGGAATCAGGAGGCCATGCCGCAGGCCATCGACCTGACCGTCGCCCGCAACGCCATTCCCAGGCCCTTTCCGGCCCGGGATCTCTCGGCCCAGAGCGTATCCGGCCTGCCTCACGGCGCGTCCTTTCGATGGGACAAGCCCCTGCGGAGGCCTGCGGCATCCCCCTGCCCGTGGGGTGAACCCGGGGTTGGCGCGGCCTGCGCGCCGGTCAGGTCCAGTTGCTGCGGGGCCTGCGGCTTGGGGGCTCCCTGTCGCCCGGCCCCGACGTAGGGATTGCGGCCAAGCCGGAAGGGCCAGCAGGGGCACGGCTCAAGGCCCGGGCTGGCGTCGCCCGCCGTACAGCCCCCCGGGGTGTCGGCCGCAGCGCAGCCTTCGCAGTATCGCCGGACCACGGCGACCACGTTGCGGGTTGCGCCATCGGGAAACGTGCCCTGCCGATACGGATGGAAGGGACAGTCCGCCGATGCGCAGGCCCCGGCCGGTCCCCCGAAGCATTCCCGGCAAAAGGCCGCAATGGCTTGCAACGGGGTCCGGCGCTTGCCCGCATAGCCGGGGACCGATGGTTTGCTTTTCATGGCGCCGCCTCCAGAACGTTCGGGAACTCTATCGCAGGCCAGGGGCCGACGTCGAGGCCCCCCGACCCGGGACAAACGGCCGACAAGGGTCTTTTGCCCGCGTATTTACAAAATTTTTACACCTCGACCCGCAAATTTAACACCCTGTTTACACGCCAGGACATATACCTTGCCCATCGACTCTCACCAAGGAGGTCCGATGGACATGCTCATTTTCTTCCTCATCCTGGCGCTGGTCTTTGGGCTCTTTGGCCTGATCAACTTCCTCTCCTGCCTGGAGGGAAAATAACCATGGACGTCTTGGCGCTTCTTATTGCGGCCGCCCTGTTCGTTTTTCTTGCCGCGGCGCTATGCAAACCGGAGTGGTTCGAATGAACACCAGCAACGTGACGCAACTTGCCTTTTACCTGGTCGTCCTTCTTGCGGCCTCCTGGCCTTTGGGACGCTACATCGCCAGGGTCTACCAGGGAGAAGAAATCGGCCTGGATAGGGCCTTCGGCCCATTTGAGCGCCTGCTCTATCGCCTGAGCGGCATTGACGCCGACGAGGAGATGAACTGGAAGACCTACGCCGTGGCCGTGGTGCTTTTCAACGCCGCAGGGCTTTTGGCGGCATATGCCATCCAGAGGCTTCAAGGCCTGCTGCCGCTGAACCCGGCCGGGCTTTCCGGCGTGGACCCGTTTGTGGCCATAAACACCGCCGTGAGCTTCGCCACCAACACCAACTGGCAGGCCTACGGCGGCGAAACCACCATGAGCCACCTCACCCAGATGCTGGCGCTCACGGTGCAGAACTTCGTCTCCGCCGCCACGGGCATGTCCGTGATGGCCGCCGTGATCCGGGGGCTGGCCCGACGCGAGACGGATCGGCTGGGCAATTTCTGGCGCGACCTCACCCGCTCTACCCTCTATGTGCTGCTGCCCCTCTCGGTGGTCCTGGCCCTGGCCCTGATCTGGCAGGGCGTGCCCCAGACCCTGGAAGGTTCCGTCACGGCCACGCTTGTTGATCCGGCCGTCTCCGAAAAACCCGGGCCGGACGCGGACGGCGCACGGACGGAGCAGATCATCGCCCGCGGGCCGGTGGCCTCCCAGGTGGCCATCAAGCAATTGGGCACCAACGGCGGCGGGTTTTTCAACGTCAACTCCTCCCATCCCTTTGAAAACCCGACACCCCTGACGAACCTGCTGGAACTGCTGGCCATCCTGCTCATTCCGGCCGCGCTGTGCCACACCTTCGGGGTCATGGTGGGCGACAGGCGGCAAGGATTCGCGGTGCTTGCGGCCATGACCATCCTGTTTGCCGGGTTCGCCCTCCTGACCATGCAGGCCGAGAGCATGCCAAACCCCCTGTTGGCGGAGACCGGGGTGGCGTCCGCCCCGAGCCTGGAAGGCAAGGAGGTCCGCTTCGGCGTTGCCGGATCGTCCCTGTGGGCGGCCGCAACCACCGCCGCCTCCAACGGGTCGGTCAATTCCATGCATGACAGCTACACGCCGCTCGGCGGCATGTGGCCCATGCTGCTCATGCAGCTTGGCGAGGTGGTCTTCGGCGGCGTGGGCTCGGGCCTCTACGGCATGCTGATTTTCGCCGTGGTGGCGGTGTTCGTGGCCGGGCTCATGGTCGGGCGCACGCCGGAATACCTGGGCAAAAAGATCGAACCCTTCGAGACCAAGATGGCCGCCCTGATCATCCTGATCCCGCCGTTTTTGTGCCTGATGGGCACGGCCCTGGCCTGCGTCGCCGGTCCCCCCGAGGCCGTCGCCAACCCCGGGCCGCACGGATTCAGCGAGATCCTCTACGGCTTCTCCTCCATGGGCAACAACAACGGCAGCGCCTTTGCGGGCCTGACCGCCACCTCGCCCTTCTGGACCGTGGCCGGGGCCGTGGCCATGTTCGTGTCCCGCTATGGGCTCATCATCCCCGTGCTGGCCCTGGCCGGTTCCCTGGCGGGCAAGAAGCGGTTGCAGGTAGGCCCCGGCGCCCTGCCCACCCATGGCCCCATCTTCGTCGCGCTGCTCATGGCCGTGGTGCTGGTGGTGGGCGCGCTCACCTTCGTGCCCGCGCTGGCCCTGGGGCCTGTGGCCGAGCATCTGGCCCTGTTCAAATAACGAGGTTCCCGTATGTCCAAGAACACAAAAAATCGCCCCCTGTTCGATCCGGCCATCGTCCGCCAGGCCAGCCTGGCGTGCCTGCGCAAGCTGACCCCGGCCAGCCAGGCCCGCAACCCGGTCATGTTCACGGTCTACGTGGGCAGCTTCCTGACCACGCTTTTGGCCGTACAGGCCTTTGTGGGCAAGGGCGAAGCCCCCTTCGGGTTCGTGGCCTCCGTTGCCGCCTGGCTGTGGGCCACGGTGCTTTTCGCCAACTTCGCCGAGGCCATGGCCGAGGGGCGCGGCAAGGCCCAGGCGGCCGCCCTGCGCGGCCTGCGCACCAACGTCATGGCCAAGCGGCTGGCCTCGACCCACCGCGAGGCGTTGGTGACGGAGGTCGTGGCCGACAGCCTGCGCCGGGGCGAGGTGGTGCTGGTCGCGGCCGGGGACACCATCCCCTGTGACGGCGACATTCTCGAAGGGGTCGCCTCGGTGGACGAATCGGCCATCACCGGAGAAAGCGCCCCGGTCATCCGCGAGGCCGGAGGGGACCGCAGCGCCGTCACCGGCGGCACGCGGCTCCTCTCGGACTGGTTGGTGGTGAGGGTGGCCGCCGAGTCCGGAGAGACCTTCCTGGACCGCATGATCTCCCTGGTGGAAGGGGCCACGCGCCGCAAGACCCCCAACGAAATCGCCCTGAACATCCTGCTGGCCTCGCTGACCCTCATCTTCCTGGTGGTCTGCGTCACCCTGCGGCCCATGTCGGCCTTCGCCGTGGCGCTCTCGGGACAGGGCCAGGCCGTCACCATCACGGCCCTGGCCGCCCTCTTCGTCTGCCTGGCCCCAACCACAATCGGCGGGCTTTTGTCGGCCATCGGCATCGCGGGCATGGACCGGCTCATCCAGTCGGGCGTCATCGCCACCTCCGGCCGGGCCGTGGAGGCCGCCGGAGACGTGGACGTGCTGCTTTTGGACAAGACCGGCACCATCACCCTGGGGAACCGCCAAGCCACGGCCTTTTTGCCGGTGAACGGGGTGGACGAGCGCACCCTGGCCGAGACGGCCCAACTGGCCTCCCTGGCCGACGAAACCCCCGAGGGGCGCTCCATCGTGGTGCTGGCCAAGGAGCGTTTCGGCATCAGGGGGCACGAACTCCAGGCCCTTGGCGCCACCTTCGTGCCGTTTACCGCCCAGACACGGCTCTCGGGCGTGAACCTGCCGGGGCGGACCCTGCGCAAGGGCGCGCCCGACGCCATCAAGGCCCTGGCCGAGCAGTCCGGCGAGCGCATCCCCGAGGAACTCGACCGCTTCATCCATGACGTAGCCAAGTCCGGCGGCACGCCGCTGCTGGTGGCCGAAAACGGCAAGCCGATCGGCGTGGTATGGCTCAAGGACATCGTCAAGGGAGGCATCCGGGAACGCTTCGCCGAACTGCGGTCCATGGGCATCAAGACCATCATGGTGACCGGGGACAACCCGCTGACGGCGGCCGCCATCGCGGCCGAGGCGGGCGTGGACGATTTTCTGGCCGAGGCCACCCCCGAGGCCAAGCTGGCGCGGATCCGCCAGTATCAGGCCGAAGGGAAAATGGTGGCCATGACCGGCGACGGCACCAACGACGCCCCGGCCCTGGCCCAGGCCGATGTGGGCGTGGCCATGAATTCCGGCACCCAGGCCGCCAAGGAGGCCGGGAACATGGTGGACCTGGATTCCAACCCCACCAAGCTCTTGGAGGTGGTGGCCATCGGCAAGCAATTGCTCATGACACGCGGCTCGCTCACCACCTTCAGCATCTCAAACGACATCGCCAAGTACTTCGCCATCATCCCGGCCGTGTTCGCGGGCATCTACCCGCAACTTTCCGGGCTCGACGTGATGGGGCTGGCCTCGCCCGCCTCGGCGGTGCTCTCCGCCGTGATATTCAACGCGCTGATCATCGTGTTCCTGATCCCCCTGGCCCTGCGGGGGGTGAAATACGTTCCCCGGCCTGCGGCCACGGCCCTGCGCCGGAACCTGCTTCTCTACGGCCTGGGCGGATTTCTGGTCCCCTTTGCGGGCATCAAACTCATCGACATGATCATTGCCGCCCTGGGATGGGCGTAGGAGCCGGACATGTTCACCATGACGCTGAAACAGCTCAAACCCGCCGCCTTGATGCTCCTGTGGATGACGCTCCTCACCGGTCTGGCCTATCCCCTGGCCATGACCGCCATGGGGACGGCGCTGTTCCCCGTCCAGGCCGCTGGGAGCCTGCTCGAACGCGGCGGAGCCGTGGCCGGGTCCAGCCTCATCGGCCAGCCCTTCGCCTCGGATCGCTACGTCCACGGCAGACCCTCGGCCACCTCGCCGCAGGCCTATGACGCGGCCGCATCGGCGGGCTCCAACCTGGGACCGTCCAACCCGGCCCTGGCCAGGGCCGTGGCCGACCGGGCCGCGAAGCTGGCCGCAGAAAACGGCGGCGCCCCCGTCCCCATGGACCTGGCCACGGCCTCGGGCAGCGGCCTGGACCCGCACATCTCGCCCGAAGCGGCGGCCTGCCAGGCCCAGCGCGTGGCCCGGGCGCGCGGGGTGTCCCTCCAGACCGTGACGGAGCTCATCGAAAACCACACCCAGGGCCGTACCTGGAGACTTTTGGGGGAGCCCCGGGTAAGCGTGCTCGAACTCAACCTCGCCCTGGATGCCCTGGGGAAGAAAGAGTAGGATCGTTTTATGCGAGAAGACGGCCAACGTCCCGATCCGGACGCCCTGCTGGCCATGGTCCAGCGCGAAGAGGCCGAGAAACGCCGGGGACGGCTGCGGATTTTCCTGGGCATGGCCCCCGGCGTGGGCAAGACCTATGCCATGCTGGAGGCGGCCCGGCTCAAAATGGCGGAGGGGCTCGATCTGTTGGCCGGGATCGTGGAGACCCACGGCCGGGAGGACACCGAGGCCCTGCTGTACGGCATGCCCGTGCTGCCGCGTCGGCATATCGACTACAAAGGCCACGCGCTTGAGGAATTCGACCTGGACGCCGCCCTGTCCGAACGACCGGCGCTGATCCTGCTGGATGAACTGGCCCACACCAACGTCCCCGGCTCGCGGCACCCGAAACGCTGGCAGGACGTGGACGAACTCCTGGGGCATGGCCTGGACGTCTGGACGACGCTCAACATCCAACACCTGGAGAGCTTAAACGACATCGTGGCCCAGATCACCGGGGTGCGCGTGCGCGAAACCGTGCCCGACGCCATGCTGGAGAAGGCCGAATCGGTGATCCTGGTGGATCTGCCGCCCGAGGATCTCCGCCAGCGCCTGAGCGAAGGCAAGGTCTATCTGCCCGGACAGGCCGAGTGGGCCAGCGAGAACTTCTTCCGTAGCGGCAACTTGAGCGCGCTTCGCGAACTGGCCCTGCGTTCCACGGCCAACCGGGTGAACACCGAGGTGCTGGTCTACCGCCAGGGCCACGCCATCCAGACCACCTGGCCCACGGCCGAGTGCATTCTCGTTTGCGTGGGACCGTCCCCGACGTCGGCCACCCTGGTGCGCGCGGCCAAGCGGCTGGCCGACAGCCTGCACGCCTCCTGGCATGCGCTCTCCATCCAGCAGCAGTCCGGAGGGGAGGCGACGGCCAAGGCCCTGGCCAACCTGAACCTGGCCCAGGAACTCGGCGCGCAGACGCATGTCCTGCCCGGGGGCGACGTGGCCCGGCTCATCGTCGGGTTCGCCCGGCAGCACAACGTCACCCGCATCGTCATCGGCAAGCCCCTGAAGCGACGGTTCCTCGATTTTTTCAAGGGCAGCCCGGTGGACCAACTGGTTCGCGTCAGCGGCGAGATCGATATCCACGTCATCAAGGGGCAGGACACCGGCGGGCCGCGTCCGGCGAGGCCCGACACGCCGCCGAAAACACGCTGGAAGGATTATGCGGCCATGGCCGGGGTGGTGGGAGCGGCCACGGCCGTCTGCTTCGCCATGTATCCGTACTTCGCGCCGGCCAACCTGATCATGGTCTATCTCCTGGGGGTCATGGCCGTGGCCGTATGGATGTCCCGGCGGGCCTCCGCCCTGGCCTCGGCCTTAAGCGTCCTGGCGTTTAATTTCTGCTTCGTGCCGCCCCGCTTCACGTTCGCCGTGTCCGACGCAGGCTATCTGGTCACCTTCGCCGTCATGTTCCTGGTGGCCCTGGTCATGAGCGGCATGGCCTCGCGCATCAAGGCCCAGGCCGACAACGCCGGACAACTGGAGCGGCAGGCCTCGGAACTGAGCGGACTGTCCCGGCGCCTGGCCGCCACGCGCGGCACGGAGGGCCTTTTGCGGGTGACGCGCGAACACATCGACAGGGTGTTTCGCTGCAGGGCCTTCGCGCTCCTGCCCATGGCCACGGGCAAGCTGGGGGCCGCCTTCATGCCGGACGACTCGGACGCGCTGACCGGAAAAGACCTCGGCGTGGCCCAATGGGTGTTCGACAACGGGAAGGCGGCGGGATTTTCCACCCAGACCCTCTCCAATTCGGACGCCCTTTTCCTGCCCCTGCCCGCGACCAATTCCGTGCTCGGCGTCATCGGCCTGCGTCCCGAAGACGAGGACGCCCGGGGGGCTCTGCTGCTTCCGGACAGGCGGCGGCTTCTGGACGCCTTTGTCCATCAGACGGCCCTGGCCCTGGACGTGGACCGGCTGGAGGAGAAGGCCCGGTCCACTCTGGTTGAGGCCGAACGGGAAAAGATCAGGGCGCAGCTTTTGTCCACGGTGACCCATGATTTCAAGACGCCCCTGGCGGCCATCTCCGGTTCCGCCGAAAGCCTCCTGGCCATGGGGGAGGCCGCCGCACCGGAGGTGCGCGGGGCCCTTTTGGACAACATCGCGGGGGAGGCGTCGCGGTTGGGGCGTCTTGTGGACAATCTGCTGCGCATCGCCGCCCTGGAATCCGGGGCCGTCGTGCCGGACGTGAGGCCCGTCCCCCTGGAGGAGGTGCTCGGCAGCGCCCTGTCGCGACTGGATGCCCAGTTGGCCCGGCATCCCGTCACGGTGGACATCCCCCCGGACATGCCCCCGATCCCCATGGACCCGGTTCTCATGGAGCAGGTCTTCGTCAATCTCCTTGAAAACGCCGCGAAATACACGCAGGATGGAACCGAGATCGTGGCCGCCGCGTCCGTGCGCCAGGGGCAGGCGGTCATCGTGGTGCGGGACGCTGGCCCGGGTTTGCCGCCGGGAGACCCGGAAAGGCTCTTTGAGCGTTTCCAGCGCGGCGACCGGGTCGGCCCGGAAGGGTACGGATTGGGCCTGGCGATCTGCCGGACCGTGGCCAAGGTCCACGGCGGAACCCTCATTGCCGCCAACAACGCCGCCAAAGGAGCGCGGTTCACCCTGACCCTCCCTCTCCATGAGCAACGCTAACCCCACGATCCTGGTCATCGACGACGAAATGGCCATCCTCCGTTTCCTGCGGCCCTACCTGGAATCGGAGGGATACGGCGTGCTTGAGGCCCGCACCGGACACGAGGCCCTGTCCTTGATTTCGTCCCATAGCCCCGAGGTGATCCTTTTAGACCTCGGCCTCCCGGACATGGACGGCGACGAACTGCTGGAGCGGTTGCCGCCGTGGAACAGGGCGCGGGTCATCGTGCTGTCCGCCCGGGGCCGGGAACAGGACAAGGTGGCCGCCCTGGACAAGGGCGCCAGCGACTACCTGACCAAACCCTTCTCCCTGGCCGAATTGGCGGCCAGGATACGGGCCCTGCTCAGACGGACGGCGGCGCACGACACGCCACAGGCATCACTTCTGCGGTATGGCGGGCTCGTCATCGACCTGGAGGCCCATGTGGTGACCCTGGAAGGTGAAGATGTCCACCTGACGCCGACCGAATACAAACTCCTGACCTTCCTGGTCCGCCACGCCGGAAAGGTCGTCACCCACGGCCAACTCTTGCGGGGAGTCTGGGAAAAGCACAGCACGGAGCAGGAACACTATGTGCGCATCCATATCCACAAGCTCCGCCAGAAGATCGAGAAGGATCCGACCCGCCCCAAGCATCTGCTGACGGAGACCGGCGTCGGCTACCGCTTCAAAGAATAAAACCAACGCCTTCCGTTCATGGTGCGCGCCGCCCGGCGGGTTTTGGACCGCCCCGGCCGGCAAGGCCGCCCGGCCCTGGCGGGCAGCCCTCCCGAAAACCCTTTCCCGCCACCCAAAGGAGAGCCCATGCCCGCGCCCAACCCGATTGCCGCGACCGCCCAGCGGGGTCCGAAAAAACAGCTCGGCCTTTTTTCGGCCATGGCCATCGGCGTCGGCGGCATGGTCGGCGGCGGGGTCTACGCCATCTTCGGCACGGCCGCCGGGGTGGCCGGGACGGCCCTGTGGCTGTCCTTCCTCTTGGGCGGCGTGGTGGCCCTGGCCACCTCCTACAACTACGCCAAGCTCGGGGCCCACTATCCCACAAAGGGAGGGGCGGTGGAGTTCCTCGTCCGGGGCCTGGGCGACGGCGTCGTAAGCGGCGGCCTGAACATCTACATGTGGATCGGCTACATCATTGCCCTGGCCATGTATGCGGCCGGGTTCGCCGGATACCTGATGACCTTTTTCCCCCATGTCCAGGCCCCCTGGCTGCCCAAGGCCGTGGCCGCAGGGGCGGTGCTGCTTTTCGCCGGGGTCAATGCCCTGGGCGCGGCCTCCGTGGGCCGGTCGGAACTGGTCACCGTGGCCGTGAACCTGGGGGTGCTGTCCATCTTCGCCGTGTGGGGCTGCGCCACGGCCGACTGGGCCGGACTTTCCGCCTCGCAATGGGCGCCGCCCACGGGCATCGTCTTCGGCGGGGGGATGCTTTTTATCGCCTACGAGGGCTTCGGGCTGGTGGCCAACGCCGCCGGGGACATGGCCGATCCGGCCCGGACCCTGCCCAAGGCCCTGTATCTCTCGGTCGGCGGGGTCATCGTGATCTACCTCGGCGTGGCCCTGGCCGTACTCGGGCATCTGCCCCTGCCCGCCCTCGACGCGGCGAAAGACTACGCCTTGTCCCAGGCGGCCAAGACCTTCATGGGCGGGGCCGGATTCACCTTCATCGCCGTGGGCGCGCTGTTCGCCACGGCCGCCGCCCTCAACGCCACGCTTTTTGGGGCGGCCAACGTCTGCTACATGATCGCCCGGGACGGCCAGCTCCCGGAGGTCTTCGACCGCATGGCCTGGAAGCGGGCCCCGGAGGGACTCTTTCTGACGGCCGCCCTGGTTCTCGTGTTCGTCCTTTTTTTCGACCTCTCCAGCGTAGCCATGATGGGCAGCGGGGCGTTTCTCTTCATCTACGCCGCCGTGGCCGCCGCGCACCTGCGCCTGCGGGCCGAAACCGGCGGCCGACCGGCGCTCATCTGGCTGTCCATCGCCCTGTGCCTGGGCCTT
>NZ_JAZHDB010000191.1:0-14363 GCF_036584575.1 Desulfolutivibrio sp. | reverse complement strand
ACGAAGTCGTTGTCGTCGCTGGCCGTGAGCACGATGATCTTGGCATTCGGGTCGACCGCAGACACCGGGGCCGGGGCGGACAGACCCGCCGCAGCCAGTTCGGCGGCCGGGCTTGGCGGCGTGGGTTCCTGATTTTTTTGCGCCGGGGGAGGCGTGGGCGCGGCCGAAGCGGCGGCCTGGACGGCCTGGGCCGTCTGGCCGGGCGGGGTGGCCGGGAAGGGACGCCCGACATCGGACGACGGCGCGGGTTGTCCCTTGCCGTTTTGAGCGGAGGAGGCTGCGGATTTGCCGGGAGGCGCGTACGGCGCGGCGTTTTTTTCGCCCGGCCCGGCAGCCGCCTTTGATGCGGCGGCATGGTTGGCGGCCATGGGCTGTCCGGCCCAGGGCGGCGGCGCATCCTGGACGGACGCGGCCCCGGCCGCGCCGGTGCGGGAGCGCAACAGCAGGGCCAGCTCGTCAAGCTTGGTCCGCACCTCGCCCCAGTTCTTGTCGCCCTCGGCCTGCTTGGACTCCAGGGCCTGGACCTCGCCCTGGATCTTGACCAGGGCCGCCTCGATGTTTTGCAGGCGAAAATCCGTGCTGGACTGGGCGATGGGACCGGTGGTCCGGCACCCGGCGAAAGACAGAACCACAAGCGCCAAAAAACACCCTCTTCCCCATGCCGCCGGGAGCGGCCGGGGCAAGAGCCTGCGCAACACGCCGAAAGGTGGTATTTTCGCCCTTTTTCCCATATCTTATTGCACGGATAAGCGACATGGGGAAAATTGGCAAGCCGCATTCCCCGCCCGGCGGCATTTCCGCGTGCGGCGGATTTTCCCGCCGTTGCCGATGCGTCTTGCATCACCGCCCGATTTAGGGCAAGAAAACCGGCGCAAGGCCGGTAGTTGCGGCGCCGCCGCACCTCGCACACGACTCAAATGGAGAGCGCATCGCATGCCCCTGCCTGTCGGAGATGTCGCCTTTTACGTCACGGTGATCCTACTCGCCCCCCACCTGGCCCTGGCCCTGGCTGCGGCCGGCATGCCCCTGGTCAGCGCCTCGGGCGGCTTTTTCAAGACCAAGCGGATAAAAATCTTTCTGGACAAGTTCGGCCAGCAGACCACCACCTTCGCCCTGCTCGGCGGCGGATACGTCTTTTTGCTGACCATCCTGGCCGCCGCTTCCCTGCCCTTCGCCGCCCCGGAAAGCGCCGCGTTCTTCCTTGCCTGGCCCCTGCCCGTGATCCCCCTGACGGCCCCGCTTCTTCTCGGCGCGATCCTTTTTCTGGTCTACCGGGGCCTGTGGCAGGGCATGAAAAACAGCAAATCCGTCCATTCCCTCATCGGCATCGCCTCGGGACTGGCCTTTTTCGCCGCGCTCTACGCCCTGGTCTCGACCTTCCGGCTTTTTTCCCTGCATACCCCCCTGCCCCTGTCGGGCTGGGATTTTTTCGTGCCGCCCCAAAACGCCTTTTTCTGGCCCATCCTGCTGGAAACCCTGACCCTGGCCCTGTGTCTGGCCGGGGGCTGCGGCGGACTGTATCTGGTGGCCCGGCGCAACAAGGACGACTTCGGCCGGGACTATTACGGATTCACCCTGAAGCTGGCCGCCCGCTGGGCCCTTTTCGCAGGGCTTGTGCATCTGGCCGCCCTGGGGCACATTTATAACGGCCTGTGGCCCTTCGCGGCGGTCCACGCCGCCACGGACATGCTTTTTTGGAGCATGGCCGCCTCCCTGGCCCTGTGGGCCCTGGCCCTGGCCCTGTGGGGCGTCACCTCGTTTAGTTCCTACGCCCTGCGCATGAAATGGGCTCTGGTCGCGGCGGTGGGTTTGGCCGTGGCCGCCCTGGCCTGCCAAAGCGCCTTTTTCTGGCCCCTGTTCTTCGGATAGCCCCGGACCATCCCTCCGGAACATCCCCGGCCGCACCGGCCCCCGGGCCAACGGCGGCCGGGACGCCTTCGCCCGGCCGCCTCGTTCCGCCCCCGCCGCCTTATTTCCGGGTTGAGGGCGCGTCCGCGCGCACCAGTCCCAGCACGCATTCGATGTGCGGGCCGTGGGGGAACATGTCCACCGGGGTGACGACATCCATCCGGTAGTCGCCCAAAAGCGCGGCCGCGTCCCGGGCCAGGGTGGAGGGATTGCAGGAGACGTAGATCACGCGCCCCGGCCGCAACAGCCGCAGGGCGGCCAGCACCTCGGGATGGGTTCCGGACCTGGGCGGGTCCAGGAAAACCACGTCGGGCTTTTTGATCCGCAGCGACTCCAGGCTTTGGCGCACGTCGCCCTTGACGAATTCACAATTGACCAGCCCGTTTTCCCCGGCTGAGGCCTTGGCGTCGCGGATGCTCATGGCCGAGGAGTCCACGCCGATGACCTGTTTGGCCCGGGCCGCCGCATACAGGGCGATGCCCCCCGAACCGCAATACAGATCCCACACGGTCTGCGTCCCGGTGAGCCCGGCGGCGGCCATGGCCGTGTCGTAGAGCTTCTGCGCGCCCAGGGAGTTGGTCTGGAAAAAGGAGTCCGGGGAAATGCGAAACACGGTCTTCCCCAACCGCTCTTCGATAAACCCCTGGCCTGTGGCCGATTCGATGCGCTCCCCCACGGCCAGGGCGACCTTGGCCTGCCGGGTGGAATGTACGAAGGTGGTCAGGTCCGGGAAGGCCGCCGCCAGATGATCCGAAAGGCCTTGCGCGGCCTTGGCCGCATCGCCCCGGGGCGAGGTGATGAGCTGGACCATGGTCTGGCCTGTGGCCTGGGCCTCGCGGATGATCAGGTGCCGCCACAGGCCCTTGCCGGTTTTGTGGTCGTAGGCGGGCTGGCCGAACGTCCGGCAGTAGTCCCGGACGGCATTGAGCATGGCCGCGCCTTTTTTGGATAAAAGCCCGCATCCGGTCACGTCGCACACCCGCCCCGGGGCGTTTCGCTCATAAAGCCCCAGATGCAGGGACCCGGCAAAGGCGAATTCCATCTTGTTGCGATAGTGGCGGGTCACAGGCGAAGGAACGGTGGCGGCCACGGTCACGTCGGCGATCCCGGCCAGGTGGCGCAGGCTCTCGGCCACCTGCTCGCGCTTCCAGAAAAGCTGCTCGGCATAGTCCAGATCCTGCCACGAACAGCCGCCGCATTGGCCGAAATGCTTGCAAAACGGCTCGACCTGCTTGGGGGAGGGGGTCAGCACCTCCAGAAGCCGGGCCTCGGCGAATCCCTTGCGCACGGTGTTCACCTCGGCCCGCACCGTCTGGCCGGGCAACGCCCGGTCGCAAAAAACCACGAATCCGTCCACCCGGGCCAACCCCTTGCCGCCAAAGGCCAGCTTGGACACCTCGATATCGATGATGCTTCCTTTTTCCATGTGCATGCGTGTCGTCTCCCTGAGACGGGGGGTATCCGGGCCGGACGCCCTTGGCAAGGGAAAGCGCGCGCACGCGGCAGGCGGACCAGGCCGCACCCTTTGGAACAGAGGCCGACGTTGTTGCGTCATCGGGCGATTCCGGGTACTTGGAAGAGACCCGGACCAAGACCGGCAGGGAGACCATGACCCGAAAATTTCTGGCTGCCGCCATAGCCCTGTTCGTCATTCTGACGTCGGTGGTGGCCTTCATGGGCTGGCGGGCCAAAAACGAGATCGAACAGGTCGTCACGGACCAGTTCAACGGGCAGCAGTTGCTCCTGGCTGAGAAGATCGCCGCCGACATCGACGAGCACTTCACTTTC
Source organism: Desulfolutivibrio sp. (assembly GCF_036584575.1). Taxonomy (NCBI): domain Bacteria; kingdom Pseudomonadati; phylum Thermodesulfobacteriota; class Desulfovibrionia; order Desulfovibrionales; family Desulfovibrionaceae; genus Desulfolutivibrio; species Desulfolutivibrio sp. The sequence goes on along the minus strand of NZ_JAZHDB010000191.1, from coordinate 10,667 downwards.
CTCAAAACCAGCCTGCACAGTCTTTCCGACATCTGGCGGCAATCCCCGGCCGACGCCGCGCACCCGTATGCGGCCATCCCGCCTTTCTTTCAGATGCTCAAGCACTGGAAGGTGCTGGCCATGGGCTTTGCCCGCGGCGACACCGGACCTGCGAAGTGGTTCGACGGCCGCGGGGAGCTTGAGGGAGACGCCGGCATCGATCCGGCCCAGGCCCTGGCCTTCGCCCGCGACCCGGCCCGGGCCGGATCGGCCTTTACCGGCCGGGTGACGGTCCCGGACACGGGGCCTTTCGCCGGAAAGCGGGTGGTGGTCATGGCCGTGGGGGTTTCCGGCCAGGACGGCGACCCGGCCGTCTCCGGGGCCATCCTCCTTGTCCTGGACGCCATGGCCGTGGCCCGGGAATACGCCCAGGGGGTGCGATCCGGGGCCACAGGCTACGCCTGGGTGGTGGACGACCAGGGATTTTTCCTGGACCACTACGAGGACCGCTTTGTGGGCCAGCATTCCATCGAGGCGAGGCGCGAGCGCAATCCGTCCCTGGACTGGTCGCGCATCGAGAGCCTGCTGCGCGATCGCATCCTCACGGGCCAGACGGGGACGGACTGGTACATGTCCGGGTGGCACCGGGGGGTCATCTCGGAGATGAAGAAGCTGGCGGCGTTTTGTCCGGCGCACCCCTCCGGCACGGACGACCCGGACAACATCTGGGGGGTCTGTCTGGCCGCCCCGGTGACCGAGGTGCAGGGGCTCATCGGACGGCTGGTGGTGCGGGAATGGCTGTTGGTCGGGCTTTTCGAGGCCGTGGTGTTTTTCGGGTTCGTTGTGGCCATGTATTTTTCCATGCGCTTCTCCCGAATGCTCGGCACGGAGGTCGAACGCAAGAAGGAGGAACTGGTCAAGGCCCAGGAAAAGCTCATTCGCTCGGAGCGTTTTGCGGCCATCGGCCAGGCGGCGGCCCACATCTCCCACGAGATCAAAAATCCGCTCATGCTCATGGCCGGTTTCGCCAGGCAGGTCCGCAAGCGCCTGCCCGAAGGCGACAAGGACGTGGAGAAGCTGAAAATCATCGAGCAGGAGGCCGGGCGCCTGGAAAACCTGCTGGTCGAGGTGCGCGACTTCAGCCGCCCGGCGCCGCCGCATATCGATTTCGGGGATATCAACACCACCGTGGAGGAGACGGCGAAGATGATGGCCGAAGGCCTCAAGGCCCGCCAGGTCACGGTGCGCACAGAGACGCTGCCGGGCATCCCGGCCGTGCCCCACGACCCCAACCGGGTGCGTCAGGTGCTCATCAACCTGATGAAAAACGCGGCCGAGGCCATGCCGGGCGGCGGCGAGATACGGGTCACCACGGATTTCGCGGACGGTTTCGCCGTGCTGCGCGTGTCCGACACCGGGGGCGGCATCCCGCCGGACGTGGCCGGGCGCATCTTCGAGCCCTTCTGCACCACCAAGGAAAGCGGCACGGGGCTGGGGCTGGCCGTGTGCCAGCGCATCGTCGAGGACCACAAGGGCGAAATCGCCTATGCCTCCTCGCCGGGCAAGGGGACCACGTTCACGGTGAAGCTGCCGGTGTGATCCGGCGTGCCCCCTGGCGGCGGCGGACCCGGCCGGTGACGTTTTAGCCCCCCCTGGGACGCCGCCGGGAAAGGCCCATAAACCGAGGCGCCACCATGATCGCCTGGAAGAACGAACCCGGCCGCACGGCCTGCTGTCCGGCCTGCGGCGCGCGGGACCACCAGACCCTTTTGCTCGACGTGACCAGCCCGCTTACGGGCGACACCCTCTCCCTGTACACCTGCTCGGGCTGCGGCAGCCATTTCTACGATCCCTTCGTCCCCTTTGAAAGCGACAACCTCTATACCGACCGGCACATCCAGTACTACGTCGAGGTCGGCGCAGGCATCGGCAGCATCCTGCAACCCCTGGTCTCCCTGCGCCTTGCGCCGGGTTCCCGACGCTTCCTGGAGGTGGGCTGCGGTTTCGGCTTCGCCCTGGATTTCGCCACCCATGTCCTGGGCTGGTCGGCCGTGGGCGTGGAGCCCTCCCGCATGGGCGCGGCCGGAAAGGCCGCCCTGGGGGCGGCCATCTCCAACGACTACCTGGAAAACATCCCGGCCTTGAAGGCTGCCCGCCTTGACGTGGTCTTCACTTCCGAGGTGTTGGAGCATGTTGGAGATCCAGCCGCCTTTGTGGAGATGCTGGCCTCCCGGCTGGCCCCGGGCGGGGTGCTGATCCTGGGCACGCCCAACGCCGAGATGGTCAGCCCCGGGACGAACGCCGCCTCCCTGATGGGAATTTTATCCCCGCATTTCCACACGGTCCTTTTCTCGGAAAAGGGCCTGCGCCAGCTTCTCGACCGCTTCGCCTTCGAGCATGTGCATGTGGGGCGCTCGGGGCACCAGCTCATCGCCCACGCCTCGCACCGCCCCTTTCGGCTGGAGCCTCTGCCGCGCCGCGACCCCCTGGTCATCCTCAAATATATGATGGACGCCGCCGGACGCCTGGCCGGACAGGGCGCGGTGATGATCGGCTTTTTATACCGGGCCATGATCGGGGCGACGAACCTGGGGCTTTTCCCCCTGGGCGCAAGCATCGGTCCCAGCCTGCGCCGGGCCGTCTCGGCCGCCTACGGCCTGGACCTGGACGACCTAGCGGCCGTGGCGGCGCGGCTTAAGGCGACGACGGACTTCGAGGATCTGGGGGGAAGGCTGCCCTACTGCCTGTTCGGCATCTACTACGGTCTGGGCATGGCGGCCCTGCACGTCGAGAAGAACCCGGCCCGGGCCATCGGCTGTTTCGATCTGGGGTTTACGGCCTGCCAGCGGTTTCTGGACATCTCCCTGGAGAATTTCCCCGAGGCGGCCCACCTCCTGTGGAGCATGCGCCTGCAGGGCGGCGTGGCCCGGATCAAGGCCGGGGACGCGGCCGGGGCGCGGCGGGCGTTCGAGGAGATTTGCGCGGCCGAAACCGACCCGTCGCCCTACCGGGGGATCGCGCCGCCGCCGCATGTCCTGGAGCAGGCCCGGGCCATGGGCTGACCCGGCCGGGGGCTACGCGGACAGCCTGCGCCGCGGCAGGGGCTGTGGACGGCGCCCGTGACGCGGTCCACAACGCCGCCTCCTAGCCCTCCCCGCCCCCGCGCAGGGCCTCGATGGGGTCCAGCGAAGCGGCCTTGCGGGCGGGTTTGAGCCCGAAAAGCAGCGCGATGGCGATGGCCGCCGCCAGCGACAGGAGGGGGATTTTCGGCGTCAACACGAGCTTGAGCAGCCCCAGGCTGGAGAGGATCTCCCCAAGCCCGATGCCGATGCCGATGCCGAAGACCGCCCCGACCACCGTCAGCACGCAGGCCTCGCACAAAAACTGCACCGTCACCGCCCACCCCGGCGCGCCAAGCGCCTTGCGCAGCCCGATCTCCTCCCGCCGTTCGCTCACGCTCAAATACATGAGGTTGGCCAGCACGAACCCGCCCACCAGGATGGCCACCCCGGCCGTGACGCCCAGAAAGACGGTCATGCCGCCGGTCACCGCCGACAAAAACTTCAAGATGTCCGCCGCCGAAAGCAGGGAAAAGTCGTCGGGTTCGCCAGGACCGATGCCGTGCTGATGCCGCAACAGGGATTTCAGATTCTCCAGATGGGCGTCCATGAGCGACGGGTCGTGGAACTTGACCCGAAGCCCCCGGAAATACTTGCGGTCCATGTTGAAACGCTGGGTCAGGGTGGTGATGGGCATGATGATCCGGTCGTCCACCGAGGTGTCCCCGCCGCCGCCCGTGAATCCCCGGTAGGCCAGCCGCCCCACCACCTGCACCGGCAAATCCTGGACCAGGATGGTCTTGCCCAGGGGGGAGGCGTCGCCGAAAAGGGCCTTGGCCGGGGCGTCGCCGATGAGGCAGACCTTGGCCGACCGCTCGATGTCCTCAAGCGTCAGATCCCGGCCCTCGTCCAGGGGCCAGTCCCAGGTGTCGGCATAGTTTTCCGTGGCCCCCACGACCACCGGGACCACCACGTTTTTGGCCTCGTGCCGCAAGACCACCGAGGGTTTGGAACGCATGGGGACCACGGCCATGACCCCGGGCAGGGAACGGCCGATGGCCCGGGAGTCGTCCCAGGTCAGGGTCAGGACGCGCTGGCCCACGGGGCGGTTCTCGATGTCCCCGCCAAGGACCATCACCGCATTGGGGCCGAACCACTCCACGATTTCCAGGGCTTTTTGCCGCGCCCCGTCCACCGAGGCCACGATGACCGTCAGCGCCGCAATGCCCAGAGCCACGGCGCTGGCCACGAAGACGCCGCGCAGCTTCTGGGCCAGGATGGCCGTCACGGCCATGCCCAGGCAGCGCCAGGTCAGGCGCGCCGCATGCGCGGCCTCAGACCACCCGGCCGTCATGGACCAGTATCCTGCGCCGGGCATGGGCCGCCGTGGCGTCGTCGTGGGTGACCACCAGCACGGTTTTCCCGGCCCGGGCGTTGATGTCCGCCAGAAGGGCCATGATCTCCTCGCCGGTCTTGGAATCGAGCTGGCCCGTGGGCTCGTCGGCCAGGATCAGGTCGGGATTGTTGATGAGCGCCCGGGCCAGGGCCACCCGCTGCTGCTGGCCGCCCGAGAGTTGCGAGGGCTTGTGCCCGGCCCGGTCGGCCAGGCCCACCTGGTCGAGCAGGGCCAGGCCGCGCTGGCGCAGGGCGTGTTTGGGGATGTCGGCGTACATGCCGGGCAAAAGCACGTTGTCCAGGGCCGTGGCGTAGGGGATGAGGTAGAAACTTTGAAAGACGAAGCCGATGGTAGCGTTGCGCCGGGCGGACAGGGCGTCGTCGTCCAGGCTGGCCACGTTTTCGCCGCACAAGAAATAGTTTCCCGACGTGGGCCGGTCGAGAAGCCCCAGGATGTGCAAAAGCGTGGACTTGCCCGACCCCGACGGCCCCTGGATGGCCGTGAACTCCCCGGTGGCGATGGTCAGGGTCACGTCGCGAAGGACGTGCGAACGCACGTCGCCCAAAAGATAGCTCTTGGAAATGTCCTCCAGGCGCACCACCGGCCCGGCGGCCGCCCCGGGGGGCGCTACGGACGCGGGAAGGGAGGGGGAATCGGCCATGGCTGTCCCCCCGCCTACCGGCCCGGCCCGGAACCGCCGGGGCGTCCCCCGGCCCCGCCGGAACCGCCCGAACCGCCGCCGCCCTGGCCGGACCCGGCCGCCGGACGCGGGGTTCCCGGCAACACGATCTGCACCGCCACCTTGTCCCCGGCCGCCAGGCCGCCGACCACCTCGGTCTCGTTTAAGCCGGCCAGCCCCAGTTCGGGATGCGTCTCGCGCACCCGGCCCCTGTCCTCCACCACGAACACCACCTGGGTGTTGCCCACCCACTTGAGCGCCGCGTTGGGAATGACCAGCACGTCTGTTTTCTCCTTGACCACGATCTGACAGTGGGTGGTCATCTCCGGCCGAAGCTTCCGGGACTGGACCGGGTCCAGGCGCACCAGGGCCTGGTAATAGACGATGTTGTCGCGAATCTCCGGGGAGGGATAGATCTGGTCCACGGCCCCGGTGAAAAGCTCCCCGGGCATGGAGTCCACGCGAAACTCCACGCGCATGCCCGGCGCCACCTGGCCCACGTCGGTCTCGTCCACGTAGATCCACATCTCCAGCCTCGTGGGGTCGAGCACGGTGATCAGGTTGGCCACCTGAAGCCCGGCCACCACGGTCTCGCCCTGCTGCACGGTGACGACGGACACCACGCCGTCGATGGGACTTATGACCCGCGAATAGGTGAGCTTGGTCTCGGCCGTGACCAGGGCGGCCTCGGCCTCCTCTTTTGAGCGTTCAGCCTTGATGCGCTCCTTCTCGAATTCGGTCTTGGTGCGCGAGAGCGTGACCTCCCGGGCGGCCAGCTCGTTTTTGGCCACCAGGGCGTCGCGCCGGGCCTGGTCCAGGACGTCCCGGGACACCAGCTCCTGGGCGAAAAGCTTTTGCTGGCGCGTGAGGTTGGTGGCGGCGTAGTCGTGTTTGGCCTGGGACAGGGCCAGTTCGGCCTCGGCCTCGGCGATGCGTTTGGGATAGACCTCGACCACCTGCTTGCGCTCGGCCTCGGCGCGGGCCAGACGGGCCGTGGCCTCGTTTTGGCGGGAGCGGTCCTCCCGGGAGTCCACCAGGGCGATGACCTGCCCGGCGCGCACCGTATCCCCCACCTTGACCCGCATGTCCTCGATGGTTCCCGTGGCCCGGGCCCCTATTTTGATGATGGCCCCCACCTGGGCCTTGATGATGCCGGTGGCCTCCAAGACCTTGCGGACCTTGCCGGTGCGGACCTCGGCCTCGGCCAGAACCTTGGGGGCCTTGTCCTGGCCGCCGAAATATTTCCAGGCCGCGAACGCGGCCGCCAGACACAGGACGATGATGATCCAGAATTTTTTGCTGCGCATGCGGTCTGTCCGTAGTGTGGGGGAGCGCGGGACTATGTGCCTGCCGCGCCGCTCAGGCTGAAAACGTCATGCCGGTATGTTTCAAGGATGCGATGATTCGCCCCGGATGTAAAGGGAGGGGAACGCGGCCTAGAGACGTCACCGGGGCGATTGGGCAACGCTTGGATCAAAAACCGTCAGTCCATGGAAATAATCGCGATAAAACCCCCTGTCCCGGGTGATGAGCCTGTGGGCATGTCTGCGGGCGTGCGCACCGATAAGAAGGTCGGCAACGACGTGGCGTGGTGTTGCGACGTCGTTTGCTGCACGCCTCGCGCACAGCGTTTTCCAGGCTATTCCCGCCCCGTGCAGCGCCGCATGATCGGACGGGACGTAGGCGATGGATCCGGCCTCGAGAAATCCACGAAGCGCCGCTATCGAGGGAAAATGGGCGGAGAGTTCGGCAAAGACCATCTCGCCGATGAGTAACGAGCCTTCCTTTGCGGCGGATTCCAGGCAGTCCAGGGATGCGAGGGCAAACCGGGAATGCGGGATGAGCACGTCGAGCAAGACGTTGGTGTCAATCGCCGAGAGGATCACTGCCACCACGCATCTCCGTCACAAGGGCATCAGGCTCCCGGCCCTCAAGATGTCCAAGGAATCCGAGATAGTCGCGCAGGTTCGCCTTGGAGCGAAAGATTTTTTCCACGAGGATCGTTTCTCCGCTCACGCGGAACCGAACGCCGTCCCCCGGGCGCAAACGCAGTTTGCGGCGGACAACGAGCGGCAACGTGATTTGCCCATCCTGTGTCATGCGAGACATGGCGGTCCCTTGGGGGGCTTCCCCGTGTTTCTTCTTTATTTAATGCGCATACGCGGGCAAGGCAAGTCAGCCAGTCGCCTCGCGTATCCACCCCGCCAGGGGCGCCTCCACCAGACGGCGGATCTCGGCCAGCCGGGCCGGGGTCTCGGCCTCGAAGCGCAAAACCAGCGCGGGCTGGGTGTTGGAGGCCCGCACAAGCGCCCAACCGTCGGGAAAAACCAGCCGCACCCCGTCCACGTCGATGATCTCGGCCGTGCCCCGGAAATGGGCCATGGCCCGCGCGACCACCGCGAACTTCGCCGCGTCCGGGCAGTCCACGCGAAGTTCCGGGGTGCTGGCCGTCTGCGGCCAGTCGGCCAGCATCTCCGACACCGGCCCGGCCGAGCGGCTGACGATCCCGGCCAGACGCAGGGCCGCATACGTGGCGTCGTCAAAGCCGTAATAGCGGTCCGCAAAAAACAGGTGCCCGCTCATCTCCCCGGCCAGAAGCGCCCCTGTGCGCCGCATGGCCTCCTTCATGAGCGAATGCCCGGCCGCGCCCATGACCGACACGCCGCCGTGGGCCGCGATGTCCTTGTACAGCAGGTGGCTGCACTTGACCTCGCCGATGACCGTGGCCCCGGGATGTTCGGCCAGCACCTCCCGGGCGAAAAGCGCCAGGAGCCGGTCCCCGAAAAGCAGGGTTCCCTTTTCGTCCACCACCCCCAGCCGGTCGCCATCCCCATCCAGGCCCAGGCCGAAATCCGCGCCCACCTGGCGAACCTTCGCCGCCAGTTGCCGCGTGTTTTTCTCCACCACCGGATCGGGATGATGGTTGGGAAACGTCCCGTCGGGTTCGCAAAAAAGCGGCGTGACCTCGGCCCCGGCCCGGCGCAATGCGGCGACGGCGAGCGGCCCTGCCGCGCCGTTGCCGCCGTCCACGACTATCGACACCGGCCGGGTCAGGCGGATATCCCGGGTGACGCGCTCCAGGTAGGCGGGCGCGATGTCGTGCTCCGACAAAAGGCCCCGGCCGTTTGCGAAATCCCCGGCGGCCATGATCCGGAAGATGGCCGTTATCTCCTCCGTGTGGAGGGTGCCCTCCCCGGCCCAGATCTTGAAACCGTTGAACTGCGGTGGGTTGTGGCTGGCCGTGACCATGACCCCGGCCCGTTTCCCAAGGTGTTTCACCGCAAAATACAAAACCGGCGTGGGAACCATGTGGACGGCGATGACGTCCACGCCCGTCGACAGCAGCCCGGCCGCAATCCTGGCCGCGTATTCCGGGGAGCTTTCCCGGCAGTCCCGGCCGACCACGGCGCACGAAAGCCCCTTGCGGCGAAAATACGTGCCCACGGCCTGCCCCAGGCGCGAAACCCACTGGGGGTCGAAATCCTCCCCCACCACGCCGCGAATGTCGTAGGCCCGAAAAACCCCCGCCCGGATGTCCTTCACGACGCCTCCCTCATCTCTTTTTGAAACCAATTTCCCGAAATAAAAGGAAATCGAACTTTCCTTGACCTAATCCACGTTCTTCCCTATCCAAAGAAGTATGAATTGGGATTGGGAAAAGCTCCAGGAGCAAAAACGTCGGCAAGGGCCCCCGCCTCCGGACTTCGGTCGCATCGGAGACGAATTCAAACGACTTGTGGATTTCAAAAGCCGCATCCCCGGCGGGCCCAAGATCATCGCCCTGGCCGTGGCCGTCTTGTGGCTGGCCAGCGGCATCTACATCGTGGAGCCCGACGAGACAGGCGTGGTGCAGCGCTTCGGGGCCTACGCCTATTCCACGGGGCCTGGGCCGCATTATCATTTACCCTACCCCATCGAGACCGTCCAGACGCCTAAGGTCTCCCAGGTGCGACGCGTCGAGGTCGGTTTCCGGACCGTGGGAACCCGCGAGGGGCAGGGACAGCAGTTCCGCGACGTCCCCGAGGAATCGCTTATGCTCACCGGAGATGAGAACATCGTGGACGTGCAGTTCATCGTCCAATACCAGATCAACGACCCCATCAACTACCTGTTTCGCCTGGACAACCCGGACGAGACCCTGAAAAACGCCGCCGAGGCGGCCATGCGCGAGGTCATCGGCAACGACAAGATCGACTCCGCCCTGACCGACGGCAAGGTGGAGATCCAGATCGCCTCCATGGCCCTTTTGCAACGCATGATGGACAAATACGAAAGCGGCATCGACGTGGTGGCCGTGCAGCTCCAGGACGTGCATCCCCCGCGCGACGTCATCGACGCCTTCAAGGACGTGGCCAGCGCCCGGGAGGACCGGGTCCGGCTGGTCAATGAGGCCGAGGCCTACCGCAACGACATCCTGCCCAAGGCCCGGGGGCTGGCTGCGGCCATGGAGAACCAGGCCGAGGCCTACAAGGACCAATCCGTGCTCAAGGCCAGGGGCGAGGCCTCCCGGTTCGCCGCCCTGGCCGCCGAATACGCCAAGGCCCCGGAGATCACCCGGGAACGCCTGTACCTGGAAAACATGGAGACGATCCTGAAAAATCCGGCCATGGACAAGATCATCCTCTCCGACGAGGCCCTCAAACAGGCCGTGCCGTACCTGCCCCTGGAGGCGGGGTCGCGCCGCGCGCCGCGTTCCGAGGCCGAGGCCGGGAAAACCGTGCGCCAGGAGGGAGGGAACTGATATGTCGAAAACCTCCATCATCCTGATCGTCGTGGCCGTGGTCGCGGTTGTGGGCATAAGCCAAAGCATGTTCGTCGTGGACGAGACCGAGCGGGCCATTGTGCTGCAACTGGGCAAACCCGTGAGCGACACCAAGGAACCGGGACTGCATTTCAAGCTGCCCTTCGTGCAAAATGTGCTCTTTTTTGACTCACGGATTCTGGACTACGGAACGAAGGCCGCCGAGATCCTGACCAAGGACAAAAAGACCATGGTCGTGGATAACTATTCCCGGTGGCGGATCACCGATCCCCTGCTTTTCTACCGCACCCTGCGCACCCAGCAGCGGGCCCAGGCCAGGCTTGAAGACATCATTTACGCCGAACTGCGCGTGGTGCTCGGACGGTTCACTCTGCACGAACTGGTTTCGGAAAAGCGCCCGGAGATCATGGCCCTGGTCACGGCCAAGACCAACGAACTGCTGTCTCCCTACGGCCTGGAGGTAGTGGACGTCCGCATCAAGCGCACGGATTTGCCTCCCCAGAACGAGCAGGCCATCTTCAACCGCATGCGCTCGGAGCGCATCCGGGAGGCCAAGCTGTACCGCTCCGAAGGCCAGGAGGAGATGGACAAGATCAAGTCCGCCGCCGACCGGGAGCGCACGGTGATCCTGGCCGAGGCCCAGCGCAAGGCCGATGTGTTGCGCGGCGAGGGCGACGCCGAGGCTGCCGGGATCTTTGCCGAGGCCCTCAAGGGCGCCCCGGCGTTTTATTCCTTTGTGCGCAGCCTGGAGGCCTACCGGGCCGCGACAGCGGAAAACACCCGGATGATCCT